>CALKTZ010000368.1 GCA_937997355.1 uncultured Planctomycetales bacterium
TCGCGAGCCGTTCTATCAGCTCACGCACGATTACCTGGTCCCCTCGATCCGGGAGTGGCTCGAACAGAAGAAACGGGAGACCAGCCGGGGACGCGCCCAGCTCCGGCTCGACCTCCTGGCGACCCTCTGGGAAGAGCGGCCCCAGCCCAGATTCCTCCCCACGTTCCTGGAATGGCTCTCGATCCGCCGCAATATCCAGCCGAACGAATGGAATGAACGCGAGCGGGCGGTGATGAAGGCGACCGCCGCGCGGCTCCGCCGCAAGGGACTCGCGGCCGCGGCCGTGATCGCGCTCATCGTCGGATACCAGTCGCTTCAGCAACACCGCCCCGATCTCGCCGCGGATTCGCGGAGGGCGGATCTCCTCACCGGCTTCACGACGGCCGGGGGTTCTCCGCCGGGCCGGCACGAGCTTCGGCTCGTGTTGCGTGACGGGCAGGCCTCCTACAGGACGAGGCTCAGCGCGGCCCTGACGCTGTTGGAGGACTCGGCCGCGCTGATGCCGGGCGAACAGAGGAGCCTCGAGGACGAATGCCGGCGGTTGCTCGAAAAGCTCCTCCCGTCCCGCAGATAGGGCGGCACGACCTTGTGAAGAGGGGCACGGGTCGAAATGACCCGCGGCGCCCAGTTGGTCGAACCGAAGGGGTCCGAAGCCCTAGTCCGAGGAGGGCATGCGGATTGTCGCGGCGAGGGCCGAGACGAGCCCGATGCCGCACAGCAGGGCGGTCGAGGGTTCGGGGACGGGGGCGGCGAGGGGGGCGACCGTGCCGAAGCGGAGGTTATCGAACCCGGCGGCCGCGGGACTCAGGGGGTTGACGATGCGAGTGAACTCGACGGTGTGAATCCCGGGTCCCTCGAGTCGCTGGGTGGACACCTGCCGCATCTGCCCCCGGAGCACGGGGGCCACCGAGACCGTATCGACGACCTCGCCCGAGAATGATCGCGCGACGACCTCGATCCCGTCCAGGTATGCGAGGGAACTGACCAACCCAAGGCTGTCGAACTCGACGTAGTTCGTGATGCCGGGCATGAGGGGGTCGGCTGGGTCGACGAATTCGATGACGTACGTGCTTCCCAGGAGGTTGACCCAGTTCGGGACGCTCGGAATGATCAACCAATTATTGAATGTCTCCGTGCGCGCCTGGAAACCGTCGAAGCGGACGCCTTGCGAGATGTAGGTGTCGCCGATCACGGTCAGATCGGGCAGCGAGTCGAAATTGATGAGGACGTCCGCCTTCGCGGCGGAGCCCCCGAACGCGAGCAGTGCGGCGAGCGCGGCGTTCAGAACCGAGAAACGCATGGGATTTCCTCCTATCGATGTCCCTCGTGTGCGGACCGGGTTTGGAAACAAGGAGAGCCGCGCGGTTCACGAGCGCGTCCCGCGCCGCGCCCGACGCACGCCGACGACGCCGAGCAGGCCGATCACGCCGCTGGCGAGGATCGTGACGCTCGCGGGCTCGGGGACGACCTGGATGCGAAAAGTCGTGTTAAATCCAAACCCTTCGAAGTCGCCGCCGAGCGCGGCCGCGACCCGGATCGTGTGCTCGCCCACGGCCGGCGGCAGCACGAGCAGGTAGTATCCCGCCGCGGCCGCATCCGAGATCGTGCCCTCGGGCGCGCCCACGACGTTGTCCGCCGGCAGCGGCCCCCAACTGAAGAGCGGCGTCACGAACCGGAACGGCGTGATATCCACCGAGACGCCGTCGATTTCGGCGAGAATCCCCGTCGCCTGGTCGAGGATCGCCTGGGAGTTCGCTTGCAGCGATGCCTCGTCGTCCCCGTGAAACGGCGGAGCCTCCCAGACCGACGACGACACGCCGATGACCGGAATAAATAGCGCGGTGCCTTCCTGGATCGTGAGGTCGACGGTGAGCGCGTCGTCCACCAGTCCCACCGGCACCGCCAGGAGCGAGACGCCGTCGAATGTCCCGAGGCTGCCGCCCGAGAAATACGGGTGGTCGCCGCCCACGATCGGGGTCGCGTAGGCCACCTGCCAGGAGAGAATATTCCAGTCGTTGTAGGTGCGCCCGGCGTATGTCCCGTCGGGAGCGAGGATGCCCGCCCGCGCGGGATTCAACACGCCCCCCAGCAGCATCACCACAACGGCCAGCAACGACATTGTCGCGCGATTCATTCGGATGTCTCCTCGGGGCCGGTTCGGCCCGCCTCGTAACTTCGGAACGTTCCTCGGGAATCTCGTTGCCCATGCGACGAGTAATGCGGATTATAGAGAACAAATCGGAACGGCGGCCAATCGCCGGAACAGGCTACAGTTCATTTGCACAGATAAAGAGGGATGCGCATGGCGAAATCGAACCGCCTCCGGCTTGGCGACCTCCGGGCCATCTATCTTCTGGTCGGGGAGTGCCTGGAATTGGGGGCCGACGCCGTCGCCTGGAAGACGCACCTGCTCAAGAGCCTGATGACGACGTTCCATGCGGATGTCGGGCAAGCTGTGGAGATGAATCGAGACCTGACCCGGGCGGCGTGTTTCATCGACGCGGGTTGGGGGGGCGAGCGCGATTCGAAGTCGTTCCGGTGGTTGATGCGCGAACAAATGGATCGCAATCCGTCCCTGCCGGTCGTCCGCGCCCGCGCCAAACCCCTCCAAGCCTTCACGCGGCGAGACATCTTGAGCGATGACTGTTGGTACGGAAATGAATTCTGCAGCGAATATATGCGACTGACGAACCTGGACGATTGGGTGGGGCTGTATTATGTCCAGGACCCCGACCACGGCTTCAGTGTCGGGTTGAACCGGGAACGGGGGAGTCGCCGGTTCGAGCCCCGGGAACGGTTGTTGCTGCGCCTCTTCGGCACCGAGATCGCTCCGAAGCACGGCGTCCGGCTGGCAATGGGGATGGTCCCGTCGGTCATCTGGCCTCCCCTGGCCCCTCGGATGAGACAGGTGCTTATCTGCCTCTGCGAGGGGGACAGCGAGAAACAGGCGGCGCTCCGGCTGGAAATCTCATCCGCGACGATTCACGAGTATATCCGCCGACTCTATCGGCGATTCGAGGTGAACAGTCGGGGCGAGTTGCTTGCCCAGTGCATTCCGCTCCTACCCGTTCTCCGTGAGCAATAGAGCGATTCGCACTCGGATTGCACAGGCCGTGTCTCGTTCGGCGCGGGTCTCCCGAGGAAATTGCAAATACGCCGTAAGTCGTTGATTCACCTTGCTCGGCGCGGGCCTCCCCACCCCGCCGAAACCCACGACCGAAGGTCTCCCGGGCTTCGCGCCCGCGTCGGCCCGCGGGAAAGGGGACGGGTACGTCACTGAGTCCCGAGCCGGTCCCCATCGCCGCTCCGGCCCCGCCCGGCGAGGGCCGTGACCAATCCGAAGCGTGAACTATTCCAACCCGAGATCCGTCAACGCAGCCGGCCCTTGCCGACGCCGAGCAGCAGCGTATTGGAGACCGAGTTGCCGAAATCGGAGTATCGGTCGAAGCTCCAGACCACCTTCTTGGTCGTCGGGTCGATCTCGATCAGGAGCGGGTTGCCGGGGCCGGCGTGGCAGTTGCCGATGACGTAATGGCCATTGGGGAGGACCTCCAGGGTGGTCACCCAGGCGAGCACGATCCCGGGCAGGTCGTCCTGTTCGAGCCTCCAGACGATCTCCTTGTCGCGGGCCACGCGCAGCACGCTATGGCCGTTCCCCGTGGAGATGAGGGTGTCGCCGTCGGGGAGCCGGACGGCGGCGAACGCCTGGTTGCCGAACGCCTCGGGGCCGTGGCCGTCTCGCCTCGGCTGGCCGAACAGGGGCACGTCATATTCCCAGACGACGTGCCCCGACTCGCCGTCGTACTCGCGAATCGCGCCGTCCCCTTCGTGACAGACGAGGTAATTGCCGTTGGCGAGCTTGCGGACGAGCCGGGTATCCCGGTGGGGATGCGGGTGGTTGATCTTGAGCTTGATCTCCTTGTGAATCTTGCCGTCGCGGTCGATCTCGATGATCCGCCCGGGGCCGGACTCGGCGATCATGATCCGGCCGTCCGCCAGGGGCTGGAAGGAATGGACCTCGACGGGCTTCCCGGCGTTCCCATTGCTCTTGGCCGAGTCATAGGTCCAGATGACCTCGTGCTTGGCGAGGTTGACCTCGGCGATCGCGGCGCTTCCTTTCTGAACGAGCAGGTTGCCGTTCGGGAGCTTGTGGATGTCGTGAATCCCCCCCCACGGCATCTGCTGTTCGATCCGGCCATCGGCGGCGACGATG
>CALKTZ010000369.1 GCA_937997355.1 uncultured Planctomycetales bacterium
CCACCCGATAGATTCGCCCCTCCTTGCTCCCCGCGCGCAGATCAACCCGCCTCTGAACGTCGGGTGGAATCCACTCGGGATGCTCGATCACGGCGCGATACATATCGGAGATCCAGAGCGCGCCGTCCGGCCCCGTTTTCAACATCGTCGGCCGGAACCAGTGATCGCTCGACGCCAGGAACTCGCGGTTGGCCTCCCCTTTCGCCCGCCCTCCTCGGAGCGTCACGCCGTCGGGGGCCAGCGTCATCCGATGCACCAGGTTGTGGACCGGCTCGCTCACGAACAGGCTGTTGGCGTATTGAGGCCCGAAGAGATCGTCGCGATAGGGGGTCGGGCTATTGGCCGACGTCACCTGATTGGCGGCATCCGGATAGTTGAAGCGGGCCAGGGTCCGGCTGAGGGGATGGAGCCGCGTGTCCGGTTCCAGCGTTTGTTTGGGGTCGGGCGGGGCAAAGTGGGGATTGCGGCGCAGGTCGGCCTCCGAGAGCACGAAATGCCATCCCCATGTGGGATTGCTGTTACCGAACCAGTTGCCCCAATCGTCGCGATGGCGGCCGTACTGAGTCTGACCGCTCTCGGCCTCGAACTCCCCGGTATCCGGCTTGAACCGAAAATCCCGGCCGTTGATCGAGACCGTCTGCTTGGTGATCTCCGAGCGGATCGTCCCGCCGCTGTCACCGTTGGCCCCGTAAACCCAGCCGTCGAAGCCCAACTCGAAACCGTTGAGCCGATGCTGCTGGTTCCCCTCGCGGAACCCCGTGAACAGCGTCTTGCGATAATCGGCCTTGCCGTCTCCGTCGCGATCCTCGGCATAGAAAATCTCGGGGGCACAGGCCACCAGAAGGCCCGCCTTCCAGGGCATCACGCCGGTCGGGAAGCCGAGGCCCTCAAGAAATGTCGTGGCCTTGTCGTAGACGCCGTCTCGGTTCGTGTCTTCGAGGAAACGGACCACGCCGCCGGGCTTTCCCTTTCCATCCAGCCCGAGCGGATAGTCCCCCATCTCGACGACCCAGAGCTTGCCGTCGGCGCCCCAATCGAAGGCGATCGGATCTTCGACGAGCGGCTCGCTGGCCATCAACTCCACTCGAAAGCCCGGAGAAACCTGGATCGAGTCGAGCGAAGCCCGAGGGGACTTGCCGAGGGGCTCGACATTCTTGAGCAGGTCGTTGAAGCGCCGACGATCGACGAGATCGAGGAGCGGCTGGGGGGCGACCACGAGGCCCGCCACCTCCTCTTCGAGTGGTCGATGGTGGAGTGCGTCGAGAATTACTTCCAGGACGAGCGGATGCAGATGGCCTACCTGGGCCAGGGGGTCATCGGCACCAACGCCAGCCCGCACGACCGCGGCACGGCCTC
>CALKTZ010000370.1 GCA_937997355.1 uncultured Planctomycetales bacterium
TTGATCCGAAGATGGATCATCTGCTCAAGCTCTGGGAGCGGCAGAGCAAGAACCTCAAATCGCTTGACGTCATGATCTATCGCAAGGACGTGGATCGCCGGGAAGTGCTCGGAGGAGAGGAGCACTATCAGGGGACAGCCAAATTCGAGTCCCCGAACAAGGCCTATATCGAATTCAACTTAATCAAGCTGGATAAGAATAAGAAGCCGGTGGTCGATCCCAAGACGAATCGACGCGTGACCGAGCCGTTCGAGCGGATCAAATGCACGGGCACCGAGGTCTGGCAGTACAAGTTCGACACGAAGCAGATTTTCGTTTATCCGCTCAACAAGGACGAGCAGGCGCGAGCACTCGATGAAGGGCCGCTTCCGTTCCTCTTCAACATGAAGGCAGACGAGGCCCGGAATCGGTACCACATGACCCTGCTGACGGAAAAAGATGACGCGAAAGCCCATCTGATTCGGGTCCGTCCGAAGCTTGCGATCGACCGCGAAGATTTCGGCGAGGCTCTGATCGAACTGGAGAAGAAGTTCTTGCTGCCGACGCGAATCGTGCTATTCGCCCCGGACCGCACCGGGACCCGCGAGTATTTCCTTTCGCATCACATCGCTAACCCCGAGGTCCCGATCGACCCGGTTTACTTCAAAGGGGTGGAATACAAGGCACCCTGGAAGGTTGTGCGGAACCCGCAAGGGGGCGAGCAGGAGTTGAAGGGGAAGACCGCCACGTCGCCTCGCCCCGTCGCCCCGCGCCGGAACTGAGGATCCATTTGAAGATCGATCGTCGCCAAATCCGGAAGAGCCGCGCCCTGCATCCTGCCGCAGTTTGACGAGGTTCGGGGGCAGGCATATAATCGACTCTCAGGAGCACTCCAAGCCCTTTTGGAATGCCCCGCTCGGGACGACGCTTCGACCCGGCACCGTTCCCATCGATGGACCTTGTCGGTTGGATGAGGTCCGGGGCCCACATCCAGGCGGGATGGATCGAGGCGCGTCCGACTCTCGGAGGGAGTCCGACTGCAATGATTCGCCCGTCTGTTGGACCCCGCGCGATCATCCTTGGATTGGCATTCGTCTTATCGAACTCGGGATTGTCCGTTCGGGGGCAAGATGCCTCCGCGCCGGGCCAGTTCTTCACGATTACCGAGACGATCACCAACGAGACAATCTCCCAGCTCAGGTCCGCCACCACGAACCTCGTCAAGCGATCGGCGACTGACGAGAAGGGTGTCGCCCCGATTCTGGTCTTTGAATTCCGCGCCGGAGAAGCCGCGCCGGGGACCAGCGATTTCGGGGTTTCGTACGACCTTGCCAATCTGATTTCGAGAGAGTTAGCCGGGGCGAAGCTCACCGTGGCCTACGTGCCCGAGCCGATGCGCGGTTATGCCGCGCTCCCCATCCTGGCATGCTCCGAGATCGTGATGGGGCCGGACAGCTCACTGGGGCCGATCACGATCGAAGGACGCCCCTACGACCCCGGCCTGCGTGAGATCGTTCGACTCCTGGCGCTCCGCAAGGCACGCCCCCCCGAACTCATCCTGGGCATGCTCGATCGTGACGCCGACCTTCGCTCGGTACGTACGGCCGACAAGAGCCTGCACTATGTCTTCGCGGAGCAGTTGCCGGAGTTTCAAAAGACCCATCCGATTCTTGAAGATCGTCCCGCCTGGGAAGGCGGGCACCGCGGAGTGCTCAAGGCGGACCGCGCGCAGCGAGAGGGATTCTGCAAGCGGCTCGTCGATAACCGGGAAGAGGTCGCCGAGATTTATCGGTTGAACGGCCGGTCCGCCGTCAACGATCCGACCCTGGGGCAGGACCTCAATCCGGTCTGGATCAAGATCGATGGACCCCTCGATACGGTGAAGGCTTCCTATCTATCGAGGCGTATTGCACAGGCCCAGCAGGAGAAGGCCAACCTGATCTTCTTCCAGATCGACAGCGAAGGGGGCATCGATACGGTCGCCGACGACATGGCCAATACGATCGACGGCATCGAAGGGATGAAGACGGTGGCGTTTATCGATGAGCGGGCACTCGGCGTCTCGGCGCTCATCCCGTTAGCTTGCCGAGATATCGTCTTCACCAAACAGGCTCGGATGGGAGACGTGCGTCAGGTCGTCACCGGCCGCGGGCAGATCCAGGGACTCACCCCTTCTCAGATGATTGCCCTCACCAAGAAGGCATCACTCCTGGCACGCAAGAAGGGGCATTCCGAGGCGCTGGCCGCGGCGATGGTGGATCCCAGCGCCGAGGTTGTTCAAGCGAAGGACACCAAGACGGGGGCTTCCCGGTTCGTTCTCCGAAGCGAGATCGAAAAGGATCGAGATCGCTATGAAGTGCAGCAAACGCGGAAGGAGCCCGGCCAGGTTTTGACCATCGCCGCGGCGGAAGCGCCGGCCCTCGGCATCGGCCAGGTGGTTTCCTCGGTCGAGGAATTGAAAACCCTGTACGGGCTCAAGGGGCACGACATCCGTGTCGACGCGCCGGCCTGGACCGATTCCCTGGTCAGCTTCCTGACCGACCCGTTCGTCAGTTGGCTCCTGCTGTTCATCGGCATGTTCATGCTGGTGATCGAGCTCAAGCTGCCCGGGATCGGGCTCCCCGGAATCACCTCGGCGTTGGCGTTTTTACTCTTCTTCTGGAGTCACTATCTCAGCGGCACGGCCGATCAGTTGGAAATCATCCTCTTTCTTGTGGGGGTGGTTTGCCTGGCGCTTG
>CALKTZ010000371.1 GCA_937997355.1 uncultured Planctomycetales bacterium
AGCGACGAAGAATTTTCATCCGATCGGTCTGGCGGTCTCCTTCTTCTTCATGTGGGCGATCACCGGCATGGGGCAGCCGTCGACGATGGTGCGCCTGATGTCGTTCCGCGACTCGAGGACGCTGCGGTACTCGATCATCTACATGACGATCTACAACCTGATGATCTACATCCCGCTCATCTTCATCTTCATCGCGGCCCGCTCGATCGTCCCGAATCTCGCCAAGCCCGACGAGATCATGCCGAGCGTCGTGATCAAGCTGGCCAATCCCTACGTGGCCGGATTGATCCTGGCGGCGCCCTACGGCGCGGTCATGAGCACGGTGAGCGGCTTCCTGCTGATCATCTCGTCCGGACTCGTGCGCGACATCTACCAGCGGTTCCTCCGGCCCGCCGCCAGCGAAAAAGAGATCGAGTGGGCGAGCTACTCGGCGACTGTGGCCGTGGGGATCGTGGTGGCATGCTTCGCGCTCAATCCGCCCGAGTTTCTCCAGCTCATCATCGTCTTCTCCAGCACGGGGATGGCGGCCTCCTTCCTGATGCCCGTGTTGCTCGGCGCATTCTGGTCGAGGGCGACGCATCAAGGCGCCGTCGCGGCGATGGCGATCGGGGCGACCACTACCCTGGTCCTCTACGGCTCGGGATGGCTCCTCTCCGGCAGGACTGCCTTCGTCCCTTATTACCTGATGGGGCTCGATCCGTGCGTCTGGGGTTTGTCGGCGTCGTTGATCGCCGGGGTCGTCGGCAGCCTGCTTTCCCCGCCCCCCGACCCGGCGCGGGTTGCCCTGTTGTTTGACGCTCAGCCGCCAACGGCACCGGCCCCCGCGACGCTCGACTTGCATCCCGAGATGGCCCGATCGGTTGCCACGGACGAAGCCTAGGAGTTCTCCTCCCATGACGCGGATTGCAATCGGCGGGCTGATGCACGAGTCGAATACCTTCGCCGCCGGATCTACGACTCGTGCGGATTTCGATCGCGGCGGCTTCGAGAAGGGAGCTGGAATCTTCGAACGATGGGGAGATGCCCATCACGAGGTCGCCGGCTTCTTCGACGCGGCACGTGATCTGAACTTCGAGGTCGTCCCCACGGTCATGGGGTGGGCGACTCCCTCGGCCCCGCTGACCGCGGAGACCTTCGGCACCTTGACCGACATGCTACTCGAAGGGATTCGGAAGGCGGGCGATGTCGACGCGGTCCTCCTGGCGCTTCACGGCGCCATGGTCGCCGAAGGGGAGGAAGACGCCGATGGCACAATCCTGGAACGGGTCCGCGCCTTGATCGGCCCCGATAAGATCCTGGTCGCGTCTCTCGATCTCCACGGCAATGTGTCGGCCAGGAGTGCCGCGAATGCCAATGCCCTGGTCGCCTATCGGACCTATCCTCACGTCGATCAGCGGTCGAGGGGACATCGCGCGGGGCTGCTGGCCTATCGCGCGGCGATCGGCGAGATCCGGCCGACCCAGGCGATCGCCAAGCCTCCTCTCCTGATTCACCTACT
>CALKTZ010000372.1 GCA_937997355.1 uncultured Planctomycetales bacterium
GTAGGAGTTAATTTAGGAGACCACGACGAGCATGCCAAAATCAAGTGGGGCACCCCATCGGAGTCGCTCAGCGTTCGATGCTGATGGCGGCCGGGGCGTTCTCTCGAAACGAATCGGCGAGTTGAAAGTCGTAGGAGTTGGGGGCTTGCGGGGGACGCGCGCGAAGGGGTTGTTCGATGGGCGCGCTCTCGCCGAGCCGGCCCGATCGTGAC
This sequence comes from uncultured Planctomycetales bacterium, assembly GCA_937997355.1. Taxonomy (GTDB): domain Bacteria; phylum Planctomycetota; class Planctomycetia; order Isosphaerales; family Isosphaeraceae; genus CALKTZ01. The sequence goes on from CALKTZ010000372.1 coordinate 213, forward strand.
GGCGAGTGATTTTGATAACGCGAGGCCGTCACGCGGGTGGTCGGTGTGTCCGGGGGCGGGGCGGCTGCGGCGTCGTCCTCGTCCGGGACGATCTTTTCGAGACGCACGCCCCGACTCGACTTCGAATCGGGGGACGGGAGGGATTCGCGGATCGTGGTTTCTCCCGACGATTCTCCCATTTTCCGGCTGTTTGCAAGATTCACATGAGCATAGCCCGGGGGAGACGGCTCGACGAACACGGCGGACCGCTTCTCCGGATCGAAGTTGTTAAGTTCGACATCCTTGAGATTCACGACGAGCGTGAATTGCTCCTGTTTCCAGTCGAGCTTGATCTTCTGGGGGAGCACGACGAAGACCTCGGCCTTCTCGCCCGATTCCCCGGAATCATCTAGCGGCGTTTCCTGATAGGACGAGATGTCCGCCTGGGCCAGCAGCGTCTTCCCATCGCCGCTCAACAGCCGATGCGTCTTGATCCGCCGATCCTGGTTGGAGACGGTGACGATCCGCATGGTGGTCTGTCCATTCGATCGAACCGTGGGGAAGACCAGATCGGTCGTTTGCGGGTCAGGGCCCGGCTTCGCCTTGATTTCTCGGGCCACCTTCGGCGAAATCACCTTGAGGCCGAGGGCGTCGATGATCCAGTCGGGCTGGAACGAAACCGCCATGGGTGTCGAGGGGAGCTCGTCAAACTTGCACGTATAGATTGTTTTTTCTTCGGATAACATAAACCAGAATTCGGCATCGTTCGATCCGATGTCGGCCACGATGGATTTCCGCAACGCGGTGTCCGCGCGAAGCTCCAGCTTGAAGTTCCGGGGCCGCTCCATCACCATCACGCCAGCCATTGGGGCGCCTTTCAGGCGTCCCACCTTGCTGGCCGTGATCTGCGACTTCGCCTTGAGGCTTTCGACGAGCTCGGCATTCCGGTTGTGTTCCGAGACGAACTCCTGCACGTCGAAGAGGGCCTGCGGCTCGGGCGGGGGGAGCAGCTTCGGCGAAGGGGTGGGTCCGTAGGCCCGGCATCCCGACAAGCCCAGCGCGGCGATCGAGATGAGCAGCACGCGCGGAACAAGCTTCATGATGACCGGAACCTCGAATAATAAGGAGCGGACGACTCCGGAGAACGGACAGCGAACCTCAAGAATTCAGGTTCCACTGCTGGGCGGCAGGAACGGCCGCCATCCTGGTCGACAGAGATGAAGCGCGACGGGCCGGTCAACTTAGCTCAAAGTGCCCGGCCCGGCAAGGTCGAACTTCGAACCAGCCAGGATCGCAATTCACCATCTCCCGGTATCGTCCGCTCCCCTCGTCAGCCTTGAAGGAACTTCGAAAGGGCGTCGAGCCCCTGTTCGATGGTCTCCATGCTGGTCGCGAACGAGAGCCGAGCGTATCCCTCAGCGCCGAACGCCGAGCCCATGACGAGCGCGACCTTGGCCGAGCCGAGCGCGGCCGTGCAGAAGGTGGTGGAGTCCTTGATCGGCACGCCGCCGAGCGTCTTGCCGAAGTAGTGCGACACGTTCAAGAAGACGTAGAAGGCCCCGTCCGGAGGAGGGCAGGTGACGTGGGGCAGATCCTTGATCCGGGAAAGCACATAATCGCGACGCTTCTGGAATTCCGCCTTCATCGCCACGACGGATTCTTGCCGTCCGGTGATCGCCTCGAGCGCCGCATACTGGCTGACCGAGCAGGGGTTGCTCGTCTCCTGGCTCTGGAGGTCTCCCATGAACTTGGAGATGGCCGAAGGGGCGACCGACCAGCCGATGCGCCAGCCCGTCATTGCATAGGTCTTGCTGACCCCCGAGATCGTAATCGTCCGATCGGCAAGCTCGGGGCGAAGGGTGGCGAAGCAGGTCGGCTTCACGTCGCCGTAAGTCAGTTGCTCGTAAATCTCATCGGACAGGACATTGACGTCGGTCTCGACGATCGCGTCGGCGAGCGCCTTCAACTCCTCGCGGGAGTAGACGACCCCCGTCGGGTTCGACGGGCTATTCAGCATGATCAACTTCGATCGAGGGGTCACGGCCGCCCGGAACTGCTCGGGGGAAAGCTTGAAGCCTTTCGACTCCTCGGTCGGGATGACGACGGGCGATGCCCCGGTGAGCTTGACCAGGTCGGAGTAGCTCACCCAGTAGGGGGCGGGGATGATCACCTCGTCGCCGGGGCCGCAGACCGCCATCAATGCGTTGTGGATCGAATGCTTCGCCCCGTTGGAGATCACAACCTCCGCCGATTCGGTCTTCAGGCCGTGCTGTTTCGTGTAGATGTCCGCGACCGCCTGACGAAGCTCGGGAATACCGGCCGGCGGCGTATAGTGTGTCTGCCCCGACTTGATCGCGCGGAAGGCCGCCTCCTGGATGTTTTGCGGCGTATCGAAGTCGGGCTCGCCGAGGGCGAAATCGAGGATCTTGAGGCCCTGGGCCTTCAATTTCTTGGCCTCGGCCGCCATCGCCAGGGTCGCCGAAGGTGCAATCAAGCCGGCCCGGTCCGCAAGTGTAAACCCCATCGCTCGTTCTCATCCTTTCCCAGTTCCTGGGTTGAAGTCACTCCGAAATTCACGATTCAATGCAAGGAGTCATTGGAGCGTGTTAAAAGTAAAATCAATGGCTGGCTTTCGTAACCGTCAGTACTAAAATAATTGATAGAATCATCCCAAATTACGCCTGTTCTCCCCGGCGCATCGCAAGTTTTTCGATTTTCAACAGGATACCTCAGAAACCCGGTCGTCGCGCTGATCCCGCCACAATGTCATCGCGTTGACTTGCAGGAAATAGGAAAGAATGATAGATTGGGTTGTCCTGGGAGTTGGGGCTGCCTTCGCTGATCACGAGATTCTGTGATCTTTAAGACAATTTGTTCAGCGAAGTGGTTCTGAAGACGAAATTCGGTCCTAAGTTTGTACGGTTGAAGCACCGATTCAAAAATCGAATGGCACCCGAATTTGCCTTCGCCGCGAAGTGGAAGACGCCGGTTATCGGACATCTTTAACTTCCCAGCAGCTTAGCGAGATCAGTTGAAGAAGGACAGGAACGAAGATTTAGGATTCGCCCACGAGCAACTGAGTCGAGCGACGTTAGAGGGTGGGGATATTCGCCATGCACCGGGTGGTTGTAACCGGGATCGGTATTGTTGCACCGAATGGGATTGGCCGGGAGGACTTCTACGATGCGATCGTGGAAGGGCGATCCGGCGTTAGCCACATCGAGAGTTTCGATACCTCGGGGCTCAGCATCAAGATTGCCGGTGAAGTCAAGAATTTCGACGTCCTTCCCTATCTCGGCGAACACAAGAAGAATCTGAAGTTAATGAGCCGTGCGGTTCAGTTTGCCGTCGGCGCTTCGTCGATGGCGGTCCAGGATTCGAATCTGAACACGGACCGGATCGATCCCAGCCGATTCGGGATCTGCATGGGGACGGGCATCACTCCGATGAATGTCGACGAGCTCGTCTCGCCGATTTCGCAGAGCCTCAGCTCCGACGGGTCGCTCGACCGCGCCAAGTTCGCCAAGGCTCGGTCCGAGTCGATGTTTCCGCTCTGGCTGCTCCAGCATTTGCCGAACATGGCCGCCTCGCACATGTCGATCTTGCACCATGCGATGGGGCCGAACAACACGATCGTCACCGCCTGCGCGGCGGGGACTCAGGCGGTGGGGGAAGCCTTCCGCCTGATCGCCCGGGGCGATGCCGACGTGATGCTGGCCGGCGGGGCGGATAGCCGTCTCGACGCTCAATTGATGGTCGCCTATTCCGCGATGAAGGCCATGAGCTCTTCGATGCGGCCCCCCGCCGAGGTCTCTCGTCCCTTCGACGCCGAACGCGACGGCTTCGTGCTGGGAGAAGGGGCGGCGGTTCTGCTCCTGGAAAGTTACCGGATGGCGAAACGACGAGGGGCCAAGATTTACGCCGAGATCAAGGGCTACGGTTCCTCGTTCGACGCCTACGGGATCACCCGGCCCGAGCCCGAGGGGAAGGGGGCGGCCCTGTCGATCACATCGGCGTTGCGGGAAGCCCGGATCGACGCCTCGCAGATCGATTACATCAACGCCCATGGGACCAGCACCCGGCTGAACGACCTCATGGAGACGATGGCCGTCAAACGCGTCTTCAAGG
>CALKTZ010000373.1 GCA_937997355.1 uncultured Planctomycetales bacterium
GCTGCCGTTAGGCGAGCCGCCCCTGGTTATGACTACACACGCAATCACCTCCTTTCGTTCTAGCCTCCCCAATCCACACGAGACCAGCCTCCTGTGTGCTTGGGCCCTAGTCCGTCGTGCCACGGTAGCACGACCCGAAAGTCGGTCGAGCGTGTGTGTAATAGCTTGCTGACCGACGTGATAAGTTTAGTCACGCGCGTGCCCCGAATCAACGGGTGATCCGCAAAGTCCGGATGGGACATCGTGTTCTGTCGCGGTGAATTCCCAGCACATAGGACATACCCGAGGCAGTTCCATTTCGCGCCTTCAGAGATCGGATGATTTGGAAAATCGGGCGGTCGCGGGACGGTTTGGCCGCGGCATCGCCGGATCCCCTTGCCGATTTATCGATCGAACCCGATACTAACGACCGCGACCGCTCTCGAAGCCGGACCCTCGCGATCGGCCCATGTGAAGGAACACGACGAGATGGCAAATCGGGCTCTCAAGGGATTCCTCAACCTCCGCTGGGCGCTTGTCTCTCAGGTCCTGCTGGGCATCCTTGTCGGTGATGCCTCGGCCCAGCAAGCCCCTTCGGCGCCGGCACGGCAACCGGATCTCTTGATCGCCCCGCGTTGGACGAAAGGGGAGTCTCGGGTTTACGAGCAACTCAAGGTTCGGCGGCAGATTCCCAGGGGAGAGGCGGCAACCCAGGCTTCGAGCCGCGCAAGGATCGACATCAATGTCCTGGAAGCCGGTAAGAATGGCTATCTTTTGAGCTGGGTGCTCTCGGAAAGTACGCTGGAGGGATCGCGACCACCCGCGCAGGAAGCGGAACTTGCCGGTATCCTCAAGGCGATGGAGGGCTGGAACATCCTCCTGGACCTCGATCACGCGGGGAATTTGCGGGGCGTCCGCAACTGGAAGGAACTCAAGACGCGAGCCGAATCGCTCAGCAATTCGATCCTTCAGGGGCAAAAATATCAGGGCCTGACGCCGGAGGTGCAAACTCGGCTGCGATCGCAATTGAAGGCCCGGCTCGAAAGTAAGGGGCAAATCGAAGAGCTTTGCACCAGCGAAGCCAGAATCTTTCTGGCGCCCATCGGCCTGAACTTCAAGGCGAGTCAACCCGTGCAATACGAGGCGACATTGCCCAATCCGAGGGGAGGCAAGCCGTTCCCGGTTCACGCCCAATTCGAGCTCACCACAATCGATCCCGCGTCCGCGAGGGCCATCGTCGATTGGAAGCAGTTCGTCGACTCGGCCGGAGGCGACAAGTCGCAATCGCTCGGAGACTCGATCAAACAACTGGGTAAGAATTTCGGAAGGCCCCCGGGTCTTGAACAGCCCCAGCAGGCCAAGCCGCCGACAATCCGCTATGAATGCCGCTATCTGATCGATTTGCGAACCGGCTGGGTCAATGACCTGAAACACCTTCAGGTCATTCGCGCCCAGGATGGCTCGGCCACCGAGGAGTCCTTGCGAATTCGTCGCATCGACCCGAATGCCAGGCAATCGCCCGGCACTCGGTCAAAGAAAGAAACCCCGAAAGATCGTTAGGGAAAGGTCGTATCCGGAGAAGGATCGGTCAGTTGGAGCCGATCGACGTCTTCGCCCGCGAGAAATGCCTTTGAATCAGGCGGCTCATCTCGCGTCGATGGGTGAGGAATCCCAGATGGCCGGCCCCTTCGATGGCTTCAAACGCCGAGCCGGCGATATTCCTGGCGAGATCGCGTTGGCGGGAGATTGGGACGATCACATCCTTGGTTCCGCCGACGACGAGCGTCGGGGCCTGAATCCGCCAGAGACGATCCGAAACATCGAATGTTCGCAGTTGACCCAGACGCTGCGCCATGACTTTCTGGTCGGTTTCCCAGAGCCGATCGGTCACGAAATCGACCATGATCCCCGGCTCCGGCTTGTAACCATAGAGCAGGTTGAAGAACTGATTGATGAACGCGCTGTTCGACGGCAGGGGATACCGTTCGAGGACGCGCTGGGCGATCGTCCCGCCCAGGTTCGAGCGAAACTTTGATTCCGCGCCCTGCACGATCAATCCGCCAATCCGATTCGGATATTCGACCGCCGTTTCCAGAGCAATGGCACCGCCAAAGGAAACCCCCATCACCGTGGGAGCTTCGAGGCCGAGTTGCTCGATCAGATTGG
>CALKTZ010000374.1 GCA_937997355.1 uncultured Planctomycetales bacterium
CCCATCAGCCAGGCCCTCGCCAGCCGCCAGTCTCGTTCGACGGTGACGACCGCGACGCCCAGCGCCGAGGCCACTTCCGGCACGGTCATCCCGCCGAAATAACGGAGGGTGACCACCTGGCTTTGCCTCGCGTTCAGTTCCGCGAGCTGTTCGAGGGCTTCGTGGATCGCGACGATGTCCATGCCTTGCGCCTCGATATCGTCGACGATGGCGTCGAGCGGCTTCCGCCGCCAGCCCCCTCCTCGCCGGCCGGCGCCTCGCTTCCGCGCATGATCGATGAGCACCTCGCGCATCGCCCTCGCGGCCGAGGCGAACAGGAAGCTCCGGTCCTCGGCCTTCTCGAAGACTTCTTCCCCCAGGAGGCGAATGACCGCCTCGTGGACGACCGCCGTGGGGGCGAGCGTATGGTCCGGACGCTCCCGGCGCATCAGGCTGCCGGCGATCCGACGAAGCTCCTCGTAAATCAACGAGATCAATTCGTTGTGCGCGCGATCGTCGCCGGCGCGTGCTTTTCCCAGAATGAGTGTCACATCTCGCCGCGGCTCGGCCGGCATGAGGTCCTCGGAAAACGATGAAGGATTCCTGTTCTATCTTTCGCGGGAATCCTTAAGGAAGCAAGACATCGTCCCGTCCTCTGGCGCCCCACATCTCTGCCCAGGAGAACGAAGCCCGGCAGCGATGTCAGGGCGAGTATCAGATCATGAGGTTCGCGACGATCGACGGTGCCTTGGCGTCGAATGAAAGGGCAACCGATGACAGCCTTCGTATTTTGGAGCTTTGTCCTGGCCTTGATTCCCCTGGTCCTCGACCTGATCGTCCGAATAGGTCATCTCCTGAACCACTGGATCGAAGCGTATCAGTTTCCGCTGCCGTCCGCGGCATCGAGCACCTGCATCGATCTTCGTTGGACCGGCGAGGGATATTGCCGACTCCGCGATCCCGATACTTCGACCAAATCCTCGCGGTCGAAATGATATCGTGGACACTGACACCCCAATACCCTGACACGTTCCATCCCAGCTTCAGCCTGTCGCAATCCCCCAATCCGCGAAAACCATCCGATCCCACATCATCCATAAAAGCGAGAAAACCGACCCTGTGGGATCGGCTTTCTCGGCCGATGACGACGGCCTCGCATTCTCGCCTGGACCACATGATTCCTCTCATTCTTGCAGGAATGATTGCGTGAAAATTGGGTTTGTTCGTTAAAAACGACGGTGCGAGGTGGGATGGGTCATTTGACCGAACGAACCCAAAATGCGATTCAGGAATTTGACCGAACGAACCCAATGATGGAGGTCCGGACGTTCGCACGATTCGCCCGAACGAACCCAATCGCCGGTTTCGGCCGGAAAGATTGGGATAGGCGGCCTGCCCGAACGAACCCAATCGCCCGGTTTCGGCCGGGGATAGTCGGGTGTATGATTGGGAAAAATGACGGCGGGGCCTGTCGCTTCGTCCAAGGAAAGGGATGATCCCCGAGAATGGGGATAGAGCGGATCAAGGAGATCTCCGACATGGGTGGTGAATCGTTGCGAACCATGAGGCCGGCCTTCCGGCCGGGGGTCGTTCTGGCGCTTGGTCTCTTTACCTGGGTATTAGGAGGCGAACGTGGACTCCGGGGCGAGGTCCGTTTGACCGAACGAACCCAATCCGAGCCCGCGAAGGCCGATTCAAAGTCCAAGGATGCCGAGGCCGTGAAGGCCGATCCGAAGGCCAGGGATACCGCCGACCCGACCGCGGCGGCCCGCAATCGGATGGTGCAACGCCACTTGGTGGAGCGAGGAATCAAGAACCCCCGGGTCCTCGACGCCTTCCGGACGGTCCCCCGGCATAAGTATCTCCCGGAGAAGACCCGCCGCCAGGCTTACGACGATGAGTCGATCCCGATCGGCGAAGGGCAAACCATCACCCCGCCGTATGACGTCGCTTTCATGACCGAGGTGCTCGACCCCAAGCCGACGGACAAGGTCTATGAGGTGGGGACGGGCTCCGGCTACCAGGCCTCGATCCTGTCGCGATTGGTCAAGGAGGTGTATTCGGTCGAGATCCACGCCCCCCTGTCGAAACGGGCCACCAAGGTCATCCAGGAAGTCGGATACACCAATATCCACACGAGGGTCGGCGACGGTTATGAGGGTTGGCCGGAGGCGGCTCCGTTCGACGCGATCATCGTCACCTGTGCCCCTCAGAAGATCCCGAAGCCGCTGATCGACCAGCTCAAGGAAGGGGGACGGATGGTGATTCCTCTGGGAGATCGGTTCACTCAGAGCGTCCATCTCGTGATCAAGAAGGACGGCAAGCTCATCGACAAGGAGCTGAAGCCGACGCTCTTCGTCCCGATGACGGGCAAGGCGCTCAAGGAGAAGGCAAAGCCCTAACTCGCCG
>CALKTZ010000375.1 GCA_937997355.1 uncultured Planctomycetales bacterium
CGCGCCGCGACCTGCCAGAAGTGCATCCGAACCGGCGATATCGAAAATGTCGGCAAGACTCCCCGGCACATGACCTTCTTCGAGATGCTGGGCAATTTCAGCTTCGGCGATTATTTCAAGAAAGAAGCCATCCACTGGGCGTGGGAATTCCTCACCAGGACCCTCGCCATTCCCGCCGATCGCCTGACGATCACCGTCTACCTCGACGACGATGAGGCGTATAACATCTGGCACGACGAGGTCAAGATTCCGGCCAATCGAATTACCCGGATGGGGGAGGACGATAATTTCTGGCCGGCCGGCGCGCCGACTCACGGCCCCAACGGCGTGTGCGGGCCTTGCTCTGAGATTTTCTACCATGGCGACGGTGTGGAGGAAGTTGAGATCTGGAACCTCGTCTTCACCCAGTTCAACCGGCTCGGCCCCGGCCAGCTCGAACCCCTCCCCAAGAAGAATATCGATACCGGGATGGGCCTGGAACGGATCTCCGCCGCGCTCCAGGGGGTTCCCTCGAATTTCGACATCGACATTTTCAAGCCGATCGTCGCCTCGGTCGCCGAGCAGCTCGCCGCCCCCTACAACCGCGATCATCCCGATGGCGTCCGCATCCGTCGCATCGCCGACCATGCCCGCGCCTTGACCTTCACGATCCACGAGAATGTTCGCCCTTCCGCCGAGAAGCAGGGCTACGTGATTCGCCGGTTGCTCCGTCGCGCGGTGCTCGACGCCTACCAGATGGGACATCGCGACCCGTTCATCTTCGAGATCGTCCCGACGGTCGTCGAGGCGATGGCGCGGCCGTATCCGGAGTTGAAGGAGAGTACCAAGAGGATTCAGACCGTCATCCGCGAGGAGGAAGAACAATTCCTCAAGAACCTGGAGAACGGGATTCGGATCCTGGAGGACACCTTTCGCAAAACCAAGGCGGGCGGGAATCACGCGGTGTCCGGCAAGGATGCGTTCACACTCCACTCGACATACGGAATCCCCGTCGAGGTGACCGAGAGCCTCGCGACCGATCACGACCTCCGCGTCGATCTGGACGGCTTCAATGCCGAGCGCAAGCGCCACGGCGACCTCTCGCGAGGCACGACCGAGGCCGCCGCAGTCTTCGCGACCGGCCCGCTCGACACGCTCAAGGAGGCGTATCACCACGGCTCCGAATTCCTCGCCTATCAGGGCACCGAGGCCGACGCCACCGTGATCGGGATCATCGCGCAGAACAAGCTCGCGCAATCGACCGAAGCCGGCGACAACGCCAACGTCGTGATGATCCTCGACCGTTCACCGTTCTATGGCGAAAGCGGCGGCCAGGTCGGCGATACGGGGACGATCCGAGGAGAGAATTTCGTCTTCGAGGTGAAGGACACCAAGAAGGACAACGACTTCCAGCTCCACATCGGGCGGGTGATCAAGGGCAAGGCGACGGTCAACGACAAGGTCCGCGCGATCGTCGAGTCACCCCGGCGCGAAGCGATCCGCCGAGCCCATACCGCGACCCACGTCCTGCACCATGCCCTTCAAGGGCAGCTCGGCAAGCATGCCCAGCAGGCCGGCAGCAAGGTTGAGCCCGATCGGCTCCGGTTCGACTTCGCGAATCCCGAGGCCATCCCCCGAGATCGCCTGCGTTCGATCGAGGAGGAAGTCAACCTCAAGGTGCTCGATGCCGAGCCGGTCACCTGGAGTCTGATGCCGATCGAGCAGGCCCGCGGCCTCGGCGCCATGGCGCTCTTCGGCGAGAAATACCCCGACATCGTCCGCGTTGTTCAGATGGGAGAGTTTTCGAAGGAGCTTTGCGGCGGGACCCACCTCGACAACGTCGGCCAGGTGGGACTCTTCAAGATCATCGGCGAGGAGTCGGTGGCTTCCGGCACCCGACGAATCACCGCGCTTACCGGCAAGGCTGCCCTCGACTACGTGCGGGCCGAGGAGGAAACTCTATCCCAGGTCGCGGCGACGCTCCGGGTCCCCTCGTCCCAGGCCGTCGACCGGGTCGCCGCTCTTCTCGAAGAAGTAAAAACCCTGAAGAAGCAACTCGCCCAGCGCAAGGAGCAGGGGAATACGGGGAATAAACTTTCGACCGACGAGCTGATCTCCGGCGCCACCGAGGTCAACGGCATCAAGGTGATTGCCCAGACGATCGACAACGCCAACCCGGACGAGCTCCGACAGCTCATCGATGTGCTGCGCCGCAAACTGCCGGAACGCATGGCGGTGCTGCTCGCCTCGGCCATCGAGGGGAAGGTCCATTTGGCTTCGGCCGTCACCGCCGACCTGATCGAGCAGGGATATCACGCGGGCAAATGGCTCAAGGAAGTCGCCCCCAAGGTTGGTGGGGGGGGCGGCGGTCGGCCCGACATGGCGCAGGCCGGCGGCAAGGACCCCGCCAAGATCCCCGACGCCCTCGATCACGCGATCAAAACAATCGCGTCAATCTTCGGCGGGAAGTGATTCCGATTCTCGGCATGGCCGCATGCGATTTCTTCGATTAACGCGAAGGCACACGCATGCGGCCAGGTTCCGTTTATGTCGGATCAGATGCTCGGCTGGTCTACGACACGTTCACCACCTGGTGTTGAATCGAGTGTCGGCGACCGCGCGGGGATTTGAAGTCGAAGATCCCCATGCCGAGCGCACCGGCCAGTGCGATGTGCTGGGGCTGTCGAACATCGAAGCCTTCGCTCTTGAGTGGATCGAGTGCCATCGCCCCCGATGCGGCCACCCTGGGGAGCTTCTCGGCGACTCGCTTGGTGTCGATAATTTCCCACTCGACGTGGTCCATCGCCACGGGATCGGTGGCGAAGAGGAGGCCGTTGTACTCCCAAACCCATTCCTTGTTGGCGAAGGGACCTTTCTGATAGACGCCGCGAATGCCGTCCATGATCTGGAGGACGAACTTCTCGCGGATCAGGGGATGCGTGACAACCTGCGGGATGAACTGATTGCAGACGTTCGTGAAGGTATTGCTGTGGGAGCGAGCTTGTTAACCGAGCCGTGGCTCATGTTCTTGAGTGCGCCGGTCACCCCCGCAGAGCCATGATCCTTCAGCACGGGAATCGCCACGATCTTATTGACGACCTTCGAAATCAAGGTGCCGATGTGCGAGCGATAGAGCCGGTCGTCCTTGGGGTTATCGCCATAAGGAATCAGATCCATCCAGACGTAGGCGTCGCGATCGAAGCCGGCGATCGGGTCGGAGCGAAAATCCGGGAAGTCCATCGTGAGCTGATTGGCGACCGGGTCCATGCCTCCCCATTTGATGTCATTGGGAAGGATTTTTTGATAACCCGCCTGCATGAACTCGCCGCGATAGCGGTCGAAG
>CALKTZ010000376.1 GCA_937997355.1 uncultured Planctomycetales bacterium
CGTCGGCTACCTTGTTCAATTCGAGGCCGGACCCTAGAATCGGCAGATCAAAATACACGATTCCCGGCCCGGCGTCCCACCGCGAAACCAGCGGCTTCCGGTCGGTATTCGCTTCGTTTCAGATGGCCGGTGAGCGTTATGCGTGACATTGCCGAACAGCTTCAAATCCTCAAACGCGGCGTCGAGCAAATTGTTCCCGAAGAGGAGTTCCTCAAAAAACTCGAACGATCGGCCCGCGAAAAGCGACCTCTGCGGGTGAAATACGGGATCGATCCCACCGGCATCGACGTCCATCTCGGGCACACGGTCCCTCTCCGTAAGTTGCGACAATTTCAGGACCTCGGCCATACGGCGGTCATCATCATCGGCAATTATACGGCATTGGTCGGCGACCCTTCGGGGCGAGACGAGACGCGCGCCTCGCTGACCGAGGAGCAGGTCGAGGCCAATGCGGTCGACTATCTCACGCAGGTCGGCAAGATCATCGATCTGAGCAAGGCCGAAGTCCATCGCAACGGGGATTGGTTCTCGAAGTGGCGGTTCCTGGACGTCCTGAACCTGACCAAGCGAATGACGATCGGCCAGATGACCGCCCGTGAAGATTTCGCGAAGCGGATCGCCGCCGAAAAGCCCGTCTATCTTCACGAATGCCTGTATCCCCTCATGCAAGGGTGGGATTCCGTGGAGATCAAGGCGGATGTGGAGCTTGGCGGAACTGAACAACTCTTCAGCCTGCTGGTGGCGCGCGATCTCCAGCAAGCGGAGGGGCAGGAACCGCAAGTGGCCATGACGCTCCCGATCCTGGTCGGGACGGATGGCGTGAGACGCATGGGCAAGAGCCTGGGGAATTACATCGGGGTCGCCGAGTCGGCCGAGAATCAGTTCGGCAAGGTCATGAGCGTGCCGGACGGTCCGATGCGCCAGTATTTCACGCTCCTGACCGACCTCAAACTGGACGAAATCGACCAGCTACTCGCCCCCGACATCAATCCGAGAGAATCGAAGGAAGTCCTCGGCAAGCATATCGTCGGCGAATACCACGGAGTCGATGCCGCGGAGAAGGCCGCCAACGAATTTCGCAGGCGAGCTGCCCGTCTCGATCCCGAGGACATCCCGGAGATCGCCATCGATGCCGGTCTCGTCGACGAAGAAGGGCGCATCGCCGCCCCCAGGCTGATCGTCGCGCTCGGCTTCGAGACGAGCGGATCCAACGCCCGACGCCTGATCGAGCAGGGGGGATTCAATATCGGCGAGACTCGGGAAGTGATCAACGATCCCAAGGCGCTGATCCACGCGAACGACGGCCTGATCGTCCGTTGCGGCAAACGCAAGATCGCTCGCGTTCGGTTCTCTTGAAGACTTTCGATGGCAATCTTTCCGGACGACCGGATCACGTGGGAGTGGCGACGAATATGGCCCAGCACGGTTTTGGCATCATCGGCTGCGGGATGATCGCGGAGTTTCACACCAAGGCGATCAACGATCTTCCGAACGCGCGGGTGGTGGCGGCATTCAGCCGAAATCGGGAGAACGGCGAGAAGATCGCGGGGATGGCGGGGCATTCGTGTACGCTCCATGACGATCTCGACAAGATGCTCGCCCAGCCTGGCCTCGACGTGGTTTGCATCTGCACGCCGAGCGGAGCCCACATGGAGCCCGCCATTCAAGCGGCCAGGGCCGGCAAGCACGTCGTCGTGGAAAAGCCCCTGGAAATCAATCTCGCGCGTTGCGACGCGATCATCGAGGCCTGCAACTCGGCGGGGGTTCGGCTCTGCACGATCTTCCCTTCGCGTTTCGGCGATGCCAACATTCGGCTGAAGGAAGCGATCGACCTCGGTCGCTTCGGGCGTCTCACGCTCGGCGATACATATGTGAAATGGTGGCGGACCCAGCAGTACTACGACTCGGGCGGCGGGCGCGGGTCCTGGGCGCTCGACGGCGGGGGGGCCCTCATGAATCAGGCGATCCACAACGTCGACCTGATCTACTGGCTGATGGGGGACGTGGCCTCGGTCTCGGCGCAAACCGCGACGCTTGCACACGAGCGCATCGAGGTCGAGGATACCGCCGTCGCCTGCCTGCGGTTCCGCAACGGTGCGCTCGGCGTGATCGAGGCGGCCACGAGCGCCTATCCGGGGCTCTTGAAACGGACCGAGATTCATGGCGATCGCGGCTCGGCCCGGGTCGAACAGGACGATATCACCCTCTGGGACTTTCAGGAGAAGGTCCCCAGCGACAACGACATCCTCGCGACGATCGCCGGACAAAGCGGCTTCAAGGCCGGAGCCAGCGACCCCAGGGGGATCACCCACATCGGCCATCGCGATCAACTCGCCGACTTCTTGCGAGCAATCGACACCGGAACAGCTCCCGTGGTCGATGGCCGCGAAGGGCGAAAATCGGTCGAGATCATCCGCGCCATCTATCAGTCGGCGCGGAGCGGCCAGACTGTATCTCTCCCCCTGATGGAAGACTGATCGAGGGGCGGACGGATCGAATTCTTGAATCCAGGCTCAACGGAGTGGGCGAATGGCTCGAAACAAAGTCCGGCGTCCCTGGGTCGACTACTCGGCCTACGCGGCCGTCCGTCTGATCGTGGCCTTCGCGCAGATGCTGACAATCTCGCAATCGTACGCGCTCGCGCGAGGGCTCGCCTGGATCATGTATACGGTCGACAAGCGACATCGCATGGTCGGCATGGAAAACCTGAAGCACGCGTTCGGCGATGAATTGAACGACGACCGGCGCGATCTCATCGTGCGGGGTGTTTATCTCCACTTCTGCCGCATGATCATGGAGATGCTCCATCTCCCTCGCAAGATTCACCTGGAGAACTGGCGGCAGTATGTGCAACTCGCCGGGCAGGGGGCGGTCCTGGACCGGCTTTTGGACGGGGAAGCCATGATCTTCCTCTCCGGTCATTACGGGAACTGGGAGATGGCCGGGTATCTCTTCGGCCTGTATGGATATCCCACCTATTCGGTGGCGCGTACGCTCGACAACCCGTATCTTGAAAACTATCTCCGATCATTCCGAGAGCGAACCGGCCAGCATCTGATCCCCAAGAAAGGGGGATACGACCAGATGCTGGAAGTTCTACAAAATGGACGCGTCCTCTCGATGCTCTCCGATCAGGATGCAGGGCCTCGGGGCGTGTTCGTGGACTTTTTCAACCGTCCGGCCTCCACCCACAAGGCCATCGCGCTCCTGGCGATCGAGCACAAGACGCCGATCGTGGTCGGCGTTGCGCGACGCCTCGGCGACACGTTCTCATACGAGATCCGCTGCGAGGAAATCATCGAGCCGTCGGAGCTGAACGGCTCGACCGACGACGTGCGACTCCTCACCCAGCGCTATACTTCGGCTCTGGAACGCCTGATTCGTCAGGACCCGACGCAATATCTCTGGCTCCATCGCCGATGGAAACACGAGCCTCCCAAGAAGAGAGGCTCCGTGTCTCAGGCCCAGGAAGCCTAGGCATTGCCGCTCATTACTCCGCGAACATCTTGGCGACGGGGATGATCGTCACCGAGACTTTCTTGAGCGGATAGACCGCAATCTTGCGGTCCTCGGCGAGCACGTCTTCGGGAGTTCCCAGGGTATCGTAGCTGAGGGGGGTTGGCTGCCCCGTGGTGAGGATCTCCTTCAACTCGGCGGCATTCTCGGCCACGATCGCCACCTTGAGGCCCTCGTTCGACAGATACTTCT
>CALKTZ010000377.1 GCA_937997355.1 uncultured Planctomycetales bacterium
GGCGGTCCTGTCGTCGATGTTTCGAGAAGGCAAGACGCGACGGACAGATCGGCCGGATTGCGGCCCGCTTCGCGGGTGGACCGTGGGAGGTCCTCGGCCCGGAAATGCGCCTTCAGGCCCCCCGGCAGGTCGCTCGCCGATTCGATTCGGTCTCTCAATCGAAAAGCGGATATGATTAACAGTTTGTTTGAAGGAAAGGCGAGAGGCGAATCTTGAAAAAAATCGAAGCCGTCTGTCACGTTGAGGGGGCGTGGTCGTATTGATCGAGAACCAATCAATCCAATCCGTTTCCCTAGGGATTCCCTGCGCAAAATGCACGCATATCGCGGAGGCTTTGCAATCAAACCTCCTCGATATGATGCTCACTTGGGCATGGAGATCGATCTTCCGTGTCCCTTCGTCAAGCAACAATCCGAGTCCGATGCCTCAATCGAAAGAGAATGTTCTAAGATCATGATTGAGACACATCGCTACATCGGCACGAAAAGAGACATGCAAGCAAATCATGATGATTGACACGGCCGCGGAGACGTTTCAAAAAATGCGGTTCTCATGAAGAAAAGCAACTAAAAACGCGTCAAAACCTCGGAATCGCGACCCGATTCCGAACGAATCGAGTTTTTTCCCGGATAGCCTCTTGACATCGGATTGCCGCTGCCACAAAGTCGAACGCCGAATCGCGCAAGAGCCTTGCCAAGCCTGTGATTAGCATTCGCTGATCTCACCTTGTTTTACGCTTCATTATTTTCATCATACAATCATTCATGAATTGCCAGGGGATGTCTCCTGGTCGGAGATTCCCCGGATTGGCGGCCGCCAGGACCCTCGGGGGTCGCCCGCATCACCTTGTTTCGCCCCGCTTGCCGGCACCCGACAAACGAGGCTAGCTATTTAAACATGTTTGTCCGATGTCATTTTCTTGACATCGGAGAGCGTTCGCCGCTTGTCTCGCAGTCGGAGCATCATGAGGATGGTTGAGCCTTGTTGAGGTTGCTCGGATCGATCCGGGGCGAGGAGAGATCGGCATCGATTCCGATCATCCCCGGGGAATGCTCGATCGTCCCCGTCGGGACGAAACGGCCATGCGAGCCGGGACGACTCCCACCGCGCCGGCGGCCCCGGCCGCGGCGTCTCCATTCCCACGAATCGAGGAGGGACCCTATCCACAGTTGACCCGAACCTTCGTTGCAAGTCATGGTCGTCCCGCGCCTCCGAACGACGCGAGACGACGCGCCTGGCCGGTCACGCGAGCCTCTCGATCCCGGACATCAGCCCAGCATGTCCGCGATCGAATCACGGCGGCTCGGTGAAGCCCCCCGGGGCGATCCGCATTCGCGCATCGCCTTCCCCAGCACAATCGACAAACGTATCAAATAACCAACAACATAAACATACTTGGAGTTTTCCTCCGAGCCGGATCGTTCCACGCCCTGAGTCTCGAGCAATCGGCTCATCTTTCGACCTCAATTGCCCATCCACTCTTCTTCACAACCACAGCGCGAGGCAATGCATGTTTCCTTTTCCCAAGCTCAAGTCGACCAAGTCTTCCGCCCGCAAGCGCAATCGCGTCGCTCGCCAGTTGAGCGTCGAGGACCTCGAGGGCCGCGCGTTACTCACGACGCTCCCCCTCAACCTGCCCGTGACCGTGAACGCGACGCCGGTGGAAATCAACGGGACCCTCTATTTCAATGGCAAGGATTCGGTGAACGGTACGCAGCTTTGGGAAAGCAACGGCACACTCGCGGGAACCGTGATGCTCACCAGTGCCAATACGGCCCGCGGGGGCATCAATCCGCAGAATCTCACGGCGGTCGGCAACACGCTTTATTTCACAGCAAATGACGGGCCAACTTATGGGTCCCAGATCTGGAAGAGCGGCGGGACCGCGGCCACCACGACCCGGGTTTCCTCCACGGCGATGCTGATGCCGAAGACCCTCACCAACGTGAACGGGACGCTCTACTTCGTGGGATACGACTCCGTCAATCGCTACCAGGTCTTCAAGACCAACGGCACGGAGGCCGGCACGACGATCGTCTCCAAGATCAACCCGGCCGCGGGGTCGAACCCGAGCAAGCTGACCGCCGTGGGCAACACGCTCTACTTCTCCGCCACGGACGGGGTGAAGGGCTACCAGCTCTGGAAGACCGACGGGACCACCGCGGGGACGACCATGGTCACCACCACCGTGACCGGCGTCACCGGGATGAGCCCCTCCCTCATGACCGCCGTGGGCAACACGCTCTACTTCTCCGCGCTCGACACCCGAGGCGTCGAGCTCTGGAAGACCGACGGGACCGCCGCGGGGACGACGCTCATCAAGGACATCAATCCCGGTCCCGGAAGCTCCACGCTCGCCAATCTGACCAACGTCAACGGCACCCTCTATTTCACGGCCAACGACGGCGTCCACGGCATCCAGGTCTGGAAGACGGACGGGACCGCCACCACGACCTCGATGGTCACGAACATCACCACCGTGATGGGCTCGGCCCCGTCCCAGTTGACCGCGATCGGCACCACGATCTATTTCACGGCCAACGACGGCGTCCACGGCAGTCAGGTCTGGAAGACGGACGGGACCGCCGCGGGGACCTCGATCGTCACCTCGATCAACGGCAAGGCCGGCTCCGCCCCGCAGGATCTCCGGAACGTCAACGGCACACTCTACTTCACCGCCTACTCGACGCTGACGGGCATGCAGATGTGGAAGACCGACGGCAGCCTCCTGGGCACCATCATGACGACCAACATCAACGCGCCGCTCGGCATCAACCCCACGAATGTCATCGTCTCCGGGGGCAAGCTCTTCTTCAACACCGCCGGTGCCAGCCTCTGGGTCGTCTCCTGACGGCCGCCACCGAAAACTCGCCTGCCCGGGGGGCATCCCCCCTCGGGCGCTCCGTCCCCATGACGACTCCCCCGTCCGTCGCGGGGTACGTGTTCGGCGATGAGCAGGGCCGTTGCGGATTCTTGATCGGCGGCGGTCTCTCGACCCCGCCGAAACCCGCGACCGAAGGTCTCCAGAACCTCGCTGTTTTATTGGCCCGCGAAAAAAAAGGGACGGGCACGGCGCTCCGCTCCGAGTCGGTCCCTATTTCCCCTCCGGCTCTCCGTCCGGCGTCCGACCACAAATTCTCCGAAACCAATCCGCTCCCCTCGTGGAGGGGGGCCACGTGGGGAGTATCCGGCGAAGGCTTCGCACCGAAGCCCCCCTGCATCCCCCTCCGAGAGGGGAAACGTGTTCTTATGTCGAGTCGATGAAATTTCCGGGTGCCACGGGTCGTCCTGCCCCGTGCCGGCTCAATCATCGGGTCAGATGGTGGGCACGGGCGAGTACGTCCCATGGCGCCCGGAAACCGGACGATGCCGAAACGCGCGCCGAGCAGGCGAGCCCCGGCACTCCTTGTGAATGCTTCGAACATCAACCGCACAAAAAGCCCGGCCCCGCCACATTGGCGGGGCCGGGCTTCCCTGGTTTCAATCCAGACGGCGATGGATCGGCAGAGGTGATTGTGTTTCCGGAGCCTTAGCGACCGCGGAATCTACGCAGAGCCATGACGGCGGGGACGGCGGATAGCATCATGATCACGCTCGACGGTTCCGGGATCGCAACCGCCCGCAGGACGGTCGTACCCGTGAACTGGTTCTCGGCTTCCAGGTCGGCCGTTGAACTGATGGTGATCGTCGTCTGATTCCAGAGCGAGAACGGCGCCGTCACGATACCCAAAGGCAGGAGCGGCGACGAAGAATTATAGCTCGCGGTGAAGCCGCCCGTATCGGGCGATACGGAGGTCGGTTTCGTCGTGAACAACGTATTCTGGAAAGCGCTCTGGAACGTCGCCGAATCATTCGTGTCGGTTTGCGTCCAGGAACCACCGGCCGAGCTCGCCAAATTTCCGATGCCGGTCGGAATGATGAAGCCGGTCTGGAAGGTTGTCAGGGTGAACTGGACCGCGGCGTTCAGGGCGGCCACCGCGTCGCTATTGATCTTGATGCTCGCCCCGGAATTGGCGCCGGGGTTGTTGGAGTTGGCCGAGAGACTTTTGAATGTCAGATCGGTGTAGCCGAAGCCCGCGATGAAGCCGTTGAACTGGCTCACGTCAACAACGATGACATTCGGCGTGAGATCGGTGTCGAAACTCCCATTATCGAGGATCGAGAAGGTGTCGATCCCGATGTCGAGGTCGATCTGGAGGGTCCCTGCGGAAGCGGATGACGCGCTCGCGAAAGTGAGGCCCGCTATTAGAGCGAGGTGCTTGAAGTAATGAAGTCTAACCATGCTCTCTAATCCTTTATGTTGCTCCAAAAATTTGCGGTCAGCGAACAATCCTTGCTGTCCACGCAGAATTTTTGGAAAGGGGGGAACAAATATACCGATCCATCGAGGTAAGCACCTGCATGATGACATCAGTTCCCCCGGTTGGCCAGAGAGAAGGAAAGCAAAGTTGGCGTCATTTTTTTGGCCACATGGCCAACAACTTCGGAAACGCGACATTCTTCTCAATAATTCCACATTCCACCGAAATGTTTAATTTCGGACGATCGCCCGGGTCCGACACCGCCAGGCTCGACAATCGGGCACCTCCTCGGGAGCATACCTGCCAGGCTACTGACACGCATAATAGGTTATATTTCATGAGATTACGGCCAACATCAGGATTCCCGAAGTCCCGCCAAATCCCCAACGATTCTTTCATAAAATAATAATATGATTTAATCAATCGACCGATTCTAACCGTCCTTTCAGGAAGCATGGCCTGCGGGCCTGGAATATTTTTGATAACATTTGTTAATTTTCGGCGTGTTGACTTTCAGCATCATCGCTTCGCGGATGATTTCGCCAAGCAACGTCCAGAGTTGAAATTCATTCGAATGAATGCGTTAAATTGAACTAAAACCGTCGCTTTTGGACGCACGGAATCGCGACAATTGTTCGAATTTCATCGATTCGGGCGTAAATGGGTTATCACCCAATCATTTTTTTATTGATCCGGCCATCGGCTCGCACGAAGCAAGGAATCCCGAATCCAGTCAAACATGGCGAAAAGGCCGATCCCCAGCCCCCCAGGGCCATGGCCAGGAGCAGGAGGCCGAGCGCGCAACCGAGGGCGGCGGTCATTCCCAGGACGAGAGCCCGGATTGTCGGGTCGAACAGGATCTCGGCCCAGGCGGCCGCGAGCGCAACCGCCGGGAGGACGGCGCGATTGCCGATCCTCCGGCGGTCGGGATGTGAATCGGGGCGGGCGGTGTCTCCGGAGGCGGGGGGCATTCGGGACCAGCCAAGGCCATCGGGAAAGGGATTTCGTGAATCGGAGCCGGACGGGTCGTCGGTCATCGCGGACGCACCTTCCCGTAGTTCCCCTCGCGCCGAGGCGTGCGGATCAATCGAGGGGATAGAGGTTGGGCTCGGCCTCTTCATGGCGGATCTCGTCGACCGGATCCTTCTTGCCCCAGCCGGCGTAGAGTCGGTTGGGCACATTCATGACCAGGCCGGAAACTTCCCCCACATTCCGATAGGCATGCACGACGCCGGGGGGAATCCAGACCGCCGTCGGGTTGGAAGCCCCGACGATCGACACCTGCTTGTGGCCTCGCGTCGGGCTGTCGGGCCGGGAATCCCAGAGATAGAGCTTGAAGTCGGACGGCCCGATGAAGGCGAAGCCGTCGGTCTGATCGACGTGTTCGTGCGGGCCTCGGGAAACCCCGGGCAGGGTCGAGGAGACGTATCCCATCACCGGCCGGCGATCCTCGGCGATCTCGTCGTCTCGGAAAAATTCCACCAGCCAACCCCGCTGATCGTTGAAAAATTTCAGCGGACGGACCTCGACCCCTTCGATGGGGCCTTCCACGAATGTCAATGC
>CALKTZ010000378.1 GCA_937997355.1 uncultured Planctomycetales bacterium
CCAAATCCGACCCCGCCGAAACGCCCGACCGAAGGTCTCCCTTGCCGGGCTCACCTCCAGGCCCGCGAACATTGGGGATGGGCACGGCGCTCCGCTTCGAACCGATCCCCGTTTTCGCTTCGAGAATCGTGCCCGGCCCGGCATTCCGCGTCGGCGCGGGGGCTCGCTTGAGGAACTCCAGACGCCGCCGCATGGCCCTCTCGGGGGATGGGCGACTCGCCTTCCTCGGCGTCGGGCCACATTTCTCTCGCGGCATCGCGGGATCGGGATTGGGCTCGATGCTGCCGTTGCCGTTGCCCGGGTCATGCGAAGCTTCCGGCCCATCCTCATATTCAACGTCGTCGTCATCGTCGAGCGCGGGGTCTTTCTTCAACTTGCTCAGGGTTTCGATGGTCTTGATCATCTCGCGATGCGTGTTCGATTGATGCCGTCGCAGATCCTTGCCGATCTCGCTGCCGTCGAACGAGTGTCGCAGGGTGATCTCGTTCGCGTCTCGCGGCGTTGCCTCGTGCTCGCGGAGGGCCGCAAGCTTCCGCCAGCGTTCGATGGCCCGGTTGCAGATCGCCACCAGCATGGCCTTGGATTCCTCGATCGTCGGGACCGGCCGCCCGACGTTTTCCTCGGTCAGCGCGCCGATGTGCGGCGGGACCCGGCAATTGGCGACTTCGGCCGCCAGCCTCAGCTCGCGGATCTCGGAGTCGTCCTCCTGGTCGGGCTCCTTGCCGAGCAGGCGGATCGCCTTGCGTTCGTCGGCGGGCCCCCAGACGGAGCGCTCCTCGGGGAGGGCGACCAGCTCGGCCCAGCGGTCGGCCATCCAGTGGCAGCCCTCGGCCGTGGCCTGGAGGAGATGAACCAATAGCCCGGGAGGCCGGGGGGTGGGATCGGGCATCGGCTGGGTCCGCCCCTCCCATCTCTGGTTGCGCCGCATCCATTCGTCGGTGGCGGGCACGATCAGCTCATTGCCGAGCTTGATGACCTCGGCCATCCTCCGGTCCGCTTCCATCCGGGGACCGGTCCGCCGCAGGTGCTCGGCGTGCGCGGCCTCGATTTTTTCCGCCTCGTCGAGCTTCCAGGAGAGGTGCGCGGCGCGGACCGCCAGATAGCGTTCCACGGCGTTGCGCGGCTTCAAGGCGAGGTTCCAGGTAACCACTCGCTCCTGGAGCGTGCCGGACGGCGAGACGTCGGGTTGTGCGGAGAACATGGGATCAGCTCACATCGTTCGACAGGAGTTGCGAGACCGGTGAAAATCGCTCGCTTATTAATGTCGAAAGTGAGCCGAAAAAATGAACCACTTTTGGGAAGAATCGAAAAGATTTTTTGGGGAAGAATGGAGCGGCGGAATCCTACCGTCGCAATCCGTGATATGACTTGGGATTGCGCCACGAACTGATTCGTGCCATTCACGGCAGGATGGCTTACGGCCATCGCCTTCTCCGTTCCCCCCTCGCCGGGCGAAGGTCTCTCGACCGAGCCCACCGATCAGAAATAAGGATGTGCGACTCCTCCGGAGCCAAACGAAGGCAGAATCACTCACCCGAACAGGGCCTGGATGGGTTGGCCGTCGGAGAGCTTGTAGGGGCGGTCGGTGAGGTCGCGCATCTCGCGTTCGGGGTCGATGCCGAACTTCCAGTACAGGGTGGCGGAGAGATCCGCGGGGGTGACGGCGTCGGTCTCGGGATAGGCGCCGATCTTGTCGCTGGAGCCATGAATGGAGCCGCCGCGGACGCCGCCGCCGGCCATCACCACGCTGTAGCAGAACGGCCAGTGATCGCGCCCCGCGCTGGCGTTCACCTTGGGCGTGCGGCCGAACTCGCCGAGCCCGATGACGAGGGTTTCCTCGAGCAAGCCGCGACTGTCGAGGTCCTCGATCAAGGTGGCGAAGGCGCGATCGGCGGGGGGGAGCAGGTCGTTCTTGAGCCGGAGGAAGTTGTCGGAGTGGGAATCCCAGTTGGCGAGCTGGCCGTTGTGCTGGCCGTCGTAGACGGTGACGAACCGCACCCCGGCCTCCACCAGCCGCCTCGCCAGCACCATGCTCTGGCCGAGCTTGGTGCGGCCGTAGCGGGCGCGCCGCTTCGGGTCTTCCTCGTCGAGATGGAACGCCTCGCGGACCGCCTGGGAATGGAGCAGCCGGAACGCCTTCTCGTTGTAGATGTCGCGGGAGAGGACGCCGGGGTGCCGGCTGGCGCCGCCATCCCAGATGCCGGCGTGGGCCTTCTCGCGGACGATCGCCTCGGCGGCCTGTTCCTGAACCCGGAGCTGGCCGTCGAGCACCCCCAGCAGGCTCGCGCGATGATCGAGCCGGTCGGCCGTCATATCTCCCGGGAGTTCCAGTTCGCCCATCCGGAAGTTGGGGGCGTTGGGGTCGGCGTCCACCTGGAACGGCCCGTGCGCCGAGCCGAGGAAGCCGGGGACCTGGCCGGGGAGCTGCACCACGTTGTACATCACGTGCGGCAGGGCCACGAAGGTCGGCAGCCCGCGCACCTCGGGCAGGATGGCGCTCAGGGTCGAGCCGAGGCAGGGGGGATCGTTCCGGTCATTCCCCAGGAGCTCCAGGTCTCCCTTGAGGGGATTGCGACCGGAGAGCGCTGCGAAGGCCGCCGCGTTGTGGTTGGTCATCGGGTGGTGCATGCTCCGGATGATCGCCAGGCGATCCACCACCTTCGAGAGACGCGGCATGTGCTCGCCGACCCGAATCCCCGGCACGCTCGACGCGATCGAGCCGAACTCCCCCCGAACCTCGCGGGGCGCGTTCGGCTTGTAATCCCAGGTATCCAGGTGGCTCGGCCCGCCATAGAAGAAGACCAGGATGCACGACTTGATCGTCCTCGCCGGCCGGACGGCAACGCCCCCCGCGCCCGATCCTTTCGCGGCCAGCCCCTCCGCGCGCAACAGCCCGGGGAGCGTGAGGCCGAGCGTGCCCAGGCCCCCGATGCGCAGCAATTGTCGACGGCCGATCGGTTCGTGAGATCGCGGTAATTCCGTCCGCATGCGAAGGCCCTCGTATCTCGTTGTCGGATCGGATCGGCCCGGAGCCGGGACGCACAAGGGAGGCGGGACGCCGGGCTCGGATTGCGGGAAATCCCGGGCGGGATCGCTCGAATGGGGGGACGAGACCGATCGAAATCAACCGGAGTCGGGTCCAACATCAAACACAACTTTGTTTAACGTTGATTGGAGAATACCGCCGACATCGCGGGAACGCAAGGGCTCCCGAACGCCCTCGAAGAGGTGGGGAGATGGAGATGTTTCATTCGCCCGAGCCCCGTTCACTCGGGTACGTGTTGAGCCGGAGGAAAAGCGCCGATCGGGAGATCGGCGTTCCCGGGGAACCTTCCTTGCTCGGCGCGGGTCTCCCGACCCCGCCGAAACGGCCGACCGTAAGGTCTCAAGGTTCTTCGCTTTCGGCGTCGTCCCGCGAAAAGAGGGACAGGCACGGCGCTTCGCTTCGAGCCAGTCCCTTTTTTTCGCTCCGGCTTATGAGATTGTCCCCCCGCTCAACACGTACTCACTCGGAGAGGAACGGGGCGGAGGTGGTGCTGGCGCTGAGGGTGGTGTTGATCGTCACGTTCACGCCGTTGGAGATGTTGAGGGACTTGATGATCATCTGCGTGCCGTAGGTGCTCCCGTAGGCTCCGCCGGCGATGGCGAGCGGGGCGTTGGGGGCGTAGACGGCTCCCGTCATGGTGACGTTCGAGCCGTTGGCGATGTTGTTCAGGGCCGTGGTGTTGCCGCGATCCTGATAGTAGACGATCCCCTTGTAGGTGCCGCTGGAAGGCGCGCTCAGGTTGACGATCGTCCCCCCCTGGAAGCTCACCGAGCCGCCGCCGGAATCCAGGTAGATCATCACGTCCGACCCGGTGAGGGTGGTGCCGTTGCTGACTGTGAACCCGCCCCCCTTCATGTAATAGATGCCCGGGGCCATGGTGTACTTCATCCCGCCGGCGCTGAGGTTCAACCCGCCGTTGAAGACGCCGGGGCTGACGTTGGCATAGTGCCAGGGATCGGAGGGGAGCGGGGTAACTGCCCCGGCCGTCGAGGGGACGGGCGGGGGGGAAATCGAGGTGTACGGATCGGCCGCGGCGGCCTGGCCGGTGAGGGGGGCCTTGGAAAAGAATGTGCTGCTGGTCGCCCAGTTGGGGATCGAATAGTTCCCCACGATGTTCATGCCGCCGTTGTCGGTGACGTAGCCCCCATTCGACGCGTTGACCGCCCCCGCGTTGGACGAGTTCACCTGGATCGCGCCGTTCGTAGTGAGGCGGGCACTCCCGGTGATGGTGAAGGCCCCCGCCGAGGAGGGGTCGGTCAGGATGAGCGAGGCGGGGGTGTTGGAAACCACCCGGCCGACGGCCCGGGCCGTCACGGGGATCGTGCCGCTCCCCATCACGGCGCTGAAGTATCTCGGCTGATAAAACGTGACGATCGCCTCGGCGTTGCCGCTCTTGCCGGAGAACGTGCCCGAGGTCGGGGGGATGTTGATCACCACCTTGGAACTCACGAGGTCGTTCGTGTAGCCGTTGGCCGAGGCGATGGAGAGCGCGGCGGTCCTCGCCTTGCTGCTCGGGTCGAGCCCGGCGTCGGCCGAGTAATTCTTGGCGAGCAGGCAGGCCGCGGCGTGCGCGGCCGCATCGGCGACGGCCTGCGTCTGCCGCTGCCGCCCCATCAGGATGCCGCCGTCCAGCACGAGCGCCGTCGCGCACAGGATCGCGGGGAGCGCCAGCGCCGTGAAGATGGCGGCGCTCCCCTTCTTGTCGTGTTGTGATCGACCGTTCTTCATGGCAATGCACCTCAACATCGCGGCGAGGTCGGGCTCGTTCGCGAAACCTTCAACCGCTCACAAAAGCCAATCCGCCCCACTTGCCAAGGGGGGCCGCATCCTCAAGATCATCCGACCGCACGAACTAATATGTGATCAATTGCGTCGATGTGCTGGAGAGGGTGACGGCGGACGTCGTCGTCGCACCCTTGGGCAGGAACGACGCGTAGGAGATCTCGGGGAGCCAGCGATAGCTCAGCCGGAAGGTGACGGTCGCCGGCGTTGCCCCGGTATTCCAGGTGAGGGTCGGCGTGAGGTCGCCGGCGTTGATCCCCGAGAGGTAGGGGGTGACCGCGCCGGCCATCACGTCGGCGGCGGTGGGGGCCGACTTCTTCTGATCGGTCTGGTAGTTCGGCCCATGGACCGACGCCCAACGCGCGCCCAGTCTCGTGAGATAGGCGATCTGGTTGTAGCGGAAGACCCCCAGCCCCGCGACCATGGTCCCCAGCAGCAGCAGGATCGTGACCGGCAGCACGATGGCCGTTTCGACCAGCACCGCCCCCCGGCGGTTTGTCGATCGTCGTCGCTTGATCATGGCCGAGGGCCTCCGCTTGCCGATTGCGCCTTGCCGTGCCGGGGCATCGCTGGTCACGGGGCTGGGTCAGGAAGGATTCGCCAGCATCACCACGGTCCTCGACAGCACGGTCGACGAGGAGATGCCGGGATTGGCGGTCATGGTGTGGAACGTCCAGGTGACGGTCACGCTGACGGTGGCGTTCCCCGAGGCGTCGGTCCCGGTCGTCGAGGTGACGGTCGGCAGCGGGCTGAGGTCGGCGGCATCGGCCTGCGCGACCGCCTGGATCGCCGATGCCGTGGCCCCCGCGTGCGTCGCCGAATACATCGCGCCCGTCCGCGCGCTGTCGTTGAGGATCGCCAGCGAATAGAAGAGCCGGGAGTAGTCGGCCCCCATCGCGCCCATGTAGACGAACGTCGGGAGCAGGAGGGCCAGCTCCATCGCCGCCGCCCCGGTGCGCCTCCGATTGTTCCGAACCGCTCGAATCCTCATCGATGGGTCTCCCTCCGAGGGGTGGGCACGGAACGAATGCGCCCC
>CALKTZ010000379.1 GCA_937997355.1 uncultured Planctomycetales bacterium
GCCTTCGCGATCAGGTCGTAACCCTCCGACGCGATGATCTCGCACGCGACCATGTCGCCGGGGCGCAGGTGAGCCCCCTGGACATAGGTGATGCCGTCCACGTCGGGGGCGTCGGCATAGGTCCGGCCCAGCCAGAGATTCTTGCCTTCCGGGGCGGGGCCGTCGATCAGGACGTCCGTCTCCCGCCCCACCAGGGTCTGGTTGAACGCGAACGCGATCGGCTGCTGGACCGCCATGATCCGCTCTCGACGCTCCTGCTTGACTTCCTCGGGGAGATGGCCGGGGAGCTTTGCGGCCGGGGTATCCGGCTCCAGCGAATAGGGGAAAACGCCGAGCCGTTCGAACCGGGTCGCCTCGATGTAATCCTGAAGCTCCTGGAACTCGGCCTCGGTCTCCCCCGGGAAGCCGACGATGAAGGTCGTCCGGAGCACCAGGCCCGGCATCGTCTCCCGGAGCCGCCCGACGATCTGCTCCGTCTCGGCCCGGGTATGCCGCCGGTTCATCAACTTGAGCATCCGATCGTTGATGTGCTGGATCGGCATGTCGAGATACGGGATGATCTTCTTCGAGGTCGCGAGGGCCTCGTAAACCTCTTCGGTGAAATACTGCGGATAGTTGTAGAGGATGCGAATCCAGTCGATGCCGTCGACCTCGTCGAGCGCCTTGAGCAACTCGTCGAGCCGGGTCCGCCCGTAGAGGTCGAGGCCGTAGTAGGTCATGTCCTGGGCGACCAGGAGCAGTTCCCGGACGCCGTCATCGGCGAGTTCCCGGGCCTCCTCGACCACCATCTCGATCGGCTTGGTGACGTGCTTGCCGCGCATGTAGGGGATCGCGCAGAACGTGCAATTGCGATCGCACCCCTCGGAAACCTTCAGGTAAGCCAGGTGTCTC
This sequence comes from uncultured Planctomycetales bacterium, assembly GCA_937997355.1. Taxonomy (GTDB): domain Bacteria; phylum Planctomycetota; class Planctomycetia; order Isosphaerales; family Isosphaeraceae; genus CALKTZ01. The sequence goes on from CALKTZ010000379.1 coordinate 892, forward strand.
GGGGTGATCCTCAGCCGCGCGCGATCGTCCTGGGCCTGGACCGGCGCCGGGCGGAACAAGGTCCGCTGCTCGTCGAGGCCGCCGAGGATTCGATCCGAGATCCTGGTGATCTCCTCGCGGCCGAAGACGCCGACCACCTGATCGACTTCCGGGAACTGCTCCAGGATCTCTTCCTGGTTGCGCTCGGCCAGGCACCCCGCGACGATCACCCCCTTGATCTGTCCCGCCCGCTTGCGGTTGAGCATCTCCTCGATGACGCCGAACGATTCCTGACGCGCGGAGTCGATGAAGCCGCAGGTGTTGATGATGACCAGGTCGGTCGACCGCGACTCGGGGACGAGGGCGTAGCCGTCCTGGCTCAGGAGCCCGAGCATCCGCTCGGAGTCCACGAGGTTCTTGGAACAGCCTAGGCTGACGAAGGAGAACGTCGCTTTAACTTTCGATTCATCCGTCATGATTTTTCTTGATTCTGTGACTATCTGACACTTCGAAGCTGTTCCCAATATTCATGGGCCAATCGGAAGACTTATTCATCTGGCTTGTTGACCGACTGGAGCATCCAACGGCTCGATCATTTCCGTCAACATTAACGAAATTTCATGCTATTTCTCATTTGCCGAGTCCTCGGCGGCAAGATAGATCCGGGCCGTTGTTCGCCCGACGAGGATCATTTCGGAGTGAGAGATCTCGAAGGATTGGCCGCTTGCCGTATGGATGCGAAACGGGCGGAACGGCTCGCCCGCAACATATTCACCCAATTTCCTGTATGTCATCATGAGCGATAAGCTCCGTCGAAGACAATTTCACACTCAGTTCCAGGATACCTCCCGATCGTCTGATACGTCAAATCAAGGCAACGTTGATCCGTGTCGCGGCTTCGGTGGTCAGATATCGTAGTAGAGGGCGAACTCGTAAGGATGGGGCCGAATCCGGACCGCCTCGACCTCGTGAGACTGCTTGTACCAGATCCAGGTGTCGATCACGTCGGGGGAGAAGACGTCGCCCCTCAGCAGGAATTCGTGATCGGCCCGGAGGGCGGCCAGCGAGGTTTCGAGCGAGGTCGGCGTGGTCGGGACCTGGGCCAGCTCCTCGGGCTGGAGGTCGTAGATGTCCTTGTCGAGCGGGTCGCCGGGCCGGATCTTGTTCTGCACCCCGTCGAGGACCGCCATCAGCATGGCCGAGAAGAGCAGGTAGGGATTGGCCGCGCCGTCGGGGCAGCGATACTCGATGCGGCGATTCCTGGGGCTGGCGCTGCTGACGGGAATCCGGATGATCGCCGATCGGTTGCGTCGGCTGTATGACAGTTTGGTGGGGGCCTCGAAGCCGTCCACCAGCCGCTTGTAGCTGTTCGTGGTCGGATTGGCGAAGGCGCAGAGGGCGGGGGCGTGCTTGATCAGGCCGCCGATCGCATGGAGGCCGAGATCGCTCAGGCCGGCATAGTTGGGGCCGGCCAGGAGGGGCTCGTCATTCTTCCAGAGGCTCAGGTGGGTGTGCATGCCCGAGCCGTTGTCCCCGAACAGGGGCTTGGGCATGAACGTCGCCGTCTTGCCGTTGCGCCGGGCCACGTTCCGGATGATCGACTTGGCGAGCATCACCTGATCGGCGCACGTCACGAGGTTTTGGGCGACGAGATCGATTTCGCACTGCCCGCCGGTGGCGACCTCGTGGAAGTGCGCGGAGGTCCCGATGCCGCATTCGGCCATCCGCTGGGCCATCTCGGAGCGGAGATTTCCCAGGCTGTCGGCCGGAGGGCAGGGGAAGTAGCCGAGCCCCGAGCCGACCTTGTAGCCGAGATTCGGGTTCTCCGCACGCCCTCGGTTCCAGATCCCCTCGACGGAATCGAGGTGGTAATACGCCTCATGCCCCCGCTGGTCGAATCGGATATCGTCGAAGACGAAGAATTCCAGCTCGGGCGAGAGCAGGCACTCATCGGCGAGCCCCGTGCTGCGCATGTAGCTGAGGGCCTTCCGGGCGATATTGCGAGGATCTCGCGTGTAGTCTTGCTGCGTGATCGGGTCCTGGATGTTGCAGATCATCAGCAGGGTCGGCTGGGCCGTGAAGGGATCGATGAGCGCCGTCTCCGGCTGCGGCACGATCAGGAGATCGGCCTCATTGATCGCCCTCCAGCCGACGACGCTCGACCCGTCGAACTCGATCCCCTCCTCGAACGTCTCCTCGGTCAGCAGATCGGCGGGGATCGAGAAGTGCTGCCAGACTCCCGGGAAATCCATGAACCGGAGGTCGACCGTCGTCACCTCGCGCTGACGGATCTGAGCCAGAACTTCCTTCGGTGTCACGCGATCATCTCCCGTAGAGTGCAACGCTCACCATGGACTGAGCATGAATTCGGCGGCAAGAACGCGAAGCGACCGGCCAGGGTTCGAGGATGTCGTTCGCCCGTCGAGGATCTCGCCAGGGGTGCCCCGGGCTCGTGCCAAGATGTGCCTTTCTCTCGACGACGATCATCCTCAGCCTGATTCATCGACAATCCGAGACTCGAAAATCGCCCTCGTCATGCATCGCGAAGAGATCGCCCGATGCTCGGGACGGCCGAGGCAATTCTCGCCGGATTCGAGGGAGTCGCGCGCGTCGTCGCTCTTGCCGATCCCACCACGATGCCAAATCTCAACGGATTCAACCATCCCCCGGAAATAGTTACAAAACGACCTGGTACACATGCTTGACATGAGCGGCACGAATGGTATGATGACTCGCGTTGACACTGAATCTCAATTGCATTGTTGGTCCGCGTCCCTGAACGATTCCGGAGGAATGGATGGCAGGCCGAACGATCCTTGCAACGCTCGATGGAAAGGGACCGTTCGAACGATTGGAAATCGCGCTTGTCCAGGATCGGACGGGGCGATTGTTGATCAATCTTCGAGAGCAGCATTACGCCGAGAAGATCGGCTGGTTCGACCAGCGGATGCTGGAACTGGAGCCTCGTCAGCTTCGGCAATTGCAGGCGGTTCTCGGCCTGAAATCGTCGATGCTGGATGGAATCTTGGACGACGCCGAGGAACGCGCCACGCTTCCATTCCCGGGTCCGAGCGATCAATCCGCCCCCCGGACGGCCGCTGGCAACGCCCACTGATTCGGATCCCGGACGATCTCCCGCCGCGGGTGACACAACCTACCCGCCCGATACCTCCCCCGCCTTCTCGCCCTCGCCTCCAGCAAACAAAAATGGCCGACAGAAAATGTCGGCCGAGCTTGCCATTGACGTTGGTAGGGCGCGCAAAAACGAAGCGTATTGATCGGCTCGCGCCGTGGAACGCCGCGATGATCGGAATCAGCCGACCTTCTTGGTGGTTTTCGACTGCGACGAGATGGCCAGCTCCCGCTTCTGGAGCAGCTTCTCGATGTGGTCGACCCCTTCTTGCTCGTCCCGGCAGATGTCTTCCAGCAAGACGCGGAGGGCGACATCGCGTTCTTCACACAGTTCGAGGGCTTCGGTGTAGAGCTTGACCTGAAGGCTCTCGACTTCCAGGGAGTATTCGAGCATCTCCTTGAGATCGGTAGATTGCTTCACTTCGCCCCGTTCCACGGTCGGAACGCCCCCG
>CALKTZ010000380.1 GCA_937997355.1 uncultured Planctomycetales bacterium
CCGATGCGGTTGCAAGGATTTGGAGACCTTCGGTCGGTCGTTTCGGCGGGGTCGGGAGACCCGCGCCGAACGGAACACGGCCATGCGCAATCCGAGTGTGAATCGCTCTAAAGCAAGGCGCATCGCGAGACCTCGGCAATCTCCAGGGTGGGAGCAAAGGTCAAATCTCAGGACAAGGGCATTTCATTTTACCGGGCATCTCCGCGGTTCAACACGGAGTGGAACCGGCTGTAGCCGAAGTAGATGAAGAGGCCGACGATCAGCCAGACGATGAGTCGGAGCCAGTTATCGACCCCCAACGAAAGCATGAGGCCGCCGTTGATCAGGATTCCCATCGTCGAGACGAACGGGACCCAGGGGGTGCGGAATGGGCGTTCGAGCCCTGGGTTGATGTGGCGCAGAATCCAGACCGAGGCGCAGACGACCACGAAGGCGAACAGTGTACCGATGCTGACGAGGTCGGCCAGGAACCGGAGCGGGGCCAGCCCTCCGCCGACGGCCACCACCAGGCCGACCAGGATCGTCGACTTCCAGGGGGTCTTGAATCGGTGGTGGACCGCGCCGAAGAAGCTGACGGGGAGCATGCCGTCGCGCGACATCGCCAGCAGGATTCGCGACTGGCTGAGGTTGCCGACCAGGATGGCGCTGGTCATGCCGGCCAGAATCCCCACGCTGATCAACGCCCCGGCGGTATTCGCCCCCTTCGACTGGAGCGCGGCGGCGAGCGGGGCCTGGATGTTGATCTGGGAGTACGGGATCATCCCCGTCAGGATGGCCGTCACCGAGACATAGAGGATCGTGCAAATCGCCAGCGAGGCCAGGATGCCGATCGCCAGGTCTCGCTGCGGCCTGCGGGCCTCCTCGGCGTGCGTGGAAATCGCGTCGAAGCCGATGTACGCGAAGAAGATCCGCGCCGCCCCTTGCGGTATTCCGCTCCATCCCTTCTCCGCGTGCAGGAACGGGCTCCAGTTCCGGGTGTCGAGATAGGCCAGGCCGATGCCGATGAACGTCAGGATCACGGCGAGATTCAAGATCACCATCGCGACGTTGAAACCCGCGCTTTCGCGGATGCCGACCACCAGGACGATCGTGATCAGGAACGCCACGATCACCGCCGGGAGGTTGATCCAGGCGTTCACGACCTGGCCGTCGAGGAGCGTCACCGTCTTGGCGATGAACCGCCCGGTCTCAGTTTCGAAGTCCCAAGGGGCCGCGAGGAGCCGGGGATCGATATGAATCCCGAAGGTCTTCCGGGCGAGGGCGTCGAAATAGTCCGACCAGCTGCTGGCCACCGCGCACGAGCTGATCGCGTATTCCAGGATCAGGTCCCAGCCGATCACCCAGGCGATGAACTCGCCGAGCGTCGCGTAGGCATAGGTATAGGCGCTCCCGGCCACCGGCACCATGCTGGCCAGCTCGGAGTAGCACATCGCCGCGAAGCAGCAGCCCAGCCCCGCCAGCAGGAACGAGAGCATGAGCGAAGGCCCCGCGAAATCGTGGGCGGCCTCCCCGGTGAGGACGTAGAGCCCGGTGCCGATCGTGGCCCCCATCCCCAGCGCGGTGAGTGCCACCGGGCCGAGGTTGCGGTGGAGCCGCTCCCCGTCGTTCATCTCGCCGATCAGCATCTCGATCGGCTTGCGGCGGAACCAGTTGGCGGCTCAACGGCCGCCGTGCCAATTTCTTCGAAACGATTAGCCTTCCACCACGTCGTCGTCCAGGTGCTGGGCCTCGTCGGAGAGGGAACGGATCTCCTTCAGGTTGGCGAGGTAGACGCACGCGCCGATCAGCCCCGACCCGAACATCAGGATGCGGAAGCCCATCATCGCCAATGCGCCGCTGGGATGGCCGACCAGCTTGAAGAGCTGATCGCTGATCCCCTCGCTCAGTCCGAGTGCCCCGAACGGGATCGGCACGACCATGGTGAAGAGGGTGAGCGGCACCATCAGGAAATGCTGGCCGAGCGTCGTCGGCATCGCCTCGAAGAGCATCTTCCCGACCAGGAAGAAGGCGATCACGTTGAGCGTGTGGACCACGACCGACATCGCCAATGTCCCCACGACCAGGCCCGGGCGTCTGCTATACGTGGCCGACATCTCATTCAACTCGGCCATGAGGACCGAGATTGGCGTGTGCCCCCCCTTGAGGCCGGGGAACAGGCGGGAGAAGAGCCTCGCGAAGATGGCCAGCAGGACGAAACAGGAGAAGGCGGTCATGAGCCAGGCGAAGCCGATCAGGATTCGGACGTCGCGGCCGGCCTGCGACCACGCGAAGGCCCCGGCGGTCGAGGCCAGGATGAAGAGTCCCAGCAAACCTTCGATGCGGTCGATGACCATCGACGCGATGGCCTGCGTCTTCTTGATGCGCATCCGGACCAGGTAGGCGGCCTTGATGAGATCGCCGCCCACGGCGCCGGGGATCACCAGGTTGAAGAGATTGCCCACAAAGCCCAAAACCAGGGTACGCCGGAACTTGAAGTTCGGCTCGATCGCGCGGACGAGGAAATGCCAACGCACGAAGGTGAGGACCATGCCGACGAGATAGATGGCCATCGCCAGGGCGAGCAGTCTCAGGTCCAGCTTGCGGCTGAAAACCTCGCCGATCTTCTCCCGCTCCCGATAGATCACGATCCCGAGCAGAAGGAACGCGATCAGGACCAGGACGGCGTTGACGATGAGGCTCCGGCTGGACTTCGCGGGATGAGGCATGGGACTGGATACACCTTGGCGCTTGAGAATGCGAGACCTCGAAACCGAGGGGCTGAACAGGAGTCGCGTTAAAGAGTCCCCTTGGTGGAGGGAATTCCCGGATTCCTCGGGTCGGGCTCGCCGGCATCGCGGATGGCGCGGGCCAGCCCCTTGAAGATGGCCTCGGAGATGTGGTGCGTGTTCCGGCCGTAATGCAGCAGGACGTGCAGGTTCATGCGTCCCTGGGTGCAGACGGCGTGCCAGAAATCGGCCACCAGCTCGCTGTCGAAGTCGCCGATCTTGGCGGCGGGCATCGGCGCGTTCCAGACCCAGAACGGCCGTCCTCCCAGGTCGACCGCGCAGGTGACGAGCGTCTCGTCCATCGGCAAGATCGCATGCCCGTAGCGCCGGATGCCCGCGCGGTCGCCGAGCGCCCGGTCGATCGCCGTGCCGAGGCAGATGCCGATATCCTCGGTCGTATGATGGCCGTCGACGTGCAGGTCCCCCTTGCAGGCGACGCTCAGGTCGATCATCGAGTGCCGGGCGAACAACTCCAGCATGTGGTCGAGGAAGCCGATGCCGGTGGACAGGTCGACGGTCCCCCGGCCGTCGAGATTCAGGCTGAGCCTGATCTCGGTCTCGCGGGTCTTCCGATCGATCGCGGCGGTTCGTCCGGCTTTGGTTGCGTCACTCAAGGGGGCATCTCGTCGAAAGCGGGGGGGACATTCTCCCGGCTCGGGGCCGGCCATCAACCGGGACGATTTTAGCGGCTTGCCCCGATCGATGGCAGATTGCAAGCCGCAAAAAACTTGGTGAGGTGAAAGGAGCGGCTCAGGGTTCGGACTTCATCACGTCGAGGAGGAGGTCGATTTCCTCGTCGGTGCCGATGCTGATCCGAATTCCTTCCGGATAGCCCGGATAGGCCATGAAGCGCACGAGGACCCGGTTTTCCTTGAGGTGCTCGAAGGTCTTCCTGGCCGGCCGTCCCCCCGTCGCCCAGACGAAATTGGTCTGGCTATCGGGGACCATGTATCCCATGTCTCGAAGGGCGTTCGTGAGGCGTTGCCGGGTCGCCAGCACCCTGGAGCGGGTCTGCTGGAGATAGGCTTGATCCTCGATCGCGGCGGTGCCGGCAGCCAGGCTGAGCATGTCGCAGTTGTAGGAATCCTTCACCTTCACGAGCTGCTCGATCAGGGACCGCTGGGCGACCAGGTAACCCAGGCGGATGCCGGCCAGGCTGTACCCCTTGCTGAACGACCGGGTGACGATCACGTTGGGGTGATCGTTCACCAGCGAGATCGACCGATACTCGGGGCTCGCGAAGTCGGCGTAGGCCTCGTCGACGATCAGCGGGCAACTCAGCGATTTTGCCAGCCGGCCGACTTCTTCCCGCGTCAGGGCCGTCCCCGACGGGCTATTCGGGTTTGCCAGGAACACCAGCTTCACGTCCTCGCCCTGAAAATCCTCGAAGTCGAGCGTCCAGTCGGCCGAGAATGGCACGACCTTCTCTCGGCCGTCTTGCAAGAGGGTCAGCGTGGAGTAGAGGAGGTAACTCGGGGTCGGATAGACCACGCAATCCCCGGGGCCGACGAACGACCGGGTGATGATCGTCAGGAGGTCGTCCGAGCCGTTCCCGGCGAGCACCATGTCGGGGGTGACGCCGTGGAGTTTGGCGACCGCCCGCCGGAAGGTTTGCCCCATGGGATCGGGATAGAGCCGGAGGCGATCCGTCACGGCCGAGAGGAGGGCCTCCTTGACGGCCGGCGAGG
>CALKTZ010000381.1 GCA_937997355.1 uncultured Planctomycetales bacterium
CCCTTGTCCTTCACGAAGGCGAACGCATCGTCGACCCGCTTGTCGGCAATCGCTCGACGGCGATCGATGAGCCATGCCTGGTCGACCTTGTGCTCGCTGAAGCCGAACTTGTAGAGGAGACGCGGGCCGAAATAGCCGTTGATCATCCCCATCGACGTGTCGCCGAGCATCAAGGCCAGGACGCGACGCTGGCGAATGCCGTCGAGAACCTGATTCGCAAGCTTTTGTTGTTCTGCATTGACCGGCGCCGAGTCGTAGAGCTCGGAGGAGTCGTAGCCGATGCGTCCCGAGGTACACCACTCGTCGAGCCTGGCCATGAACCGGCTGTCGGTCGTCCAGTCGGCGGAGTCGGTCCAGGCTCGGGACGCCTCGCGTCCGACACTCTCCAGGGACGCGCCCGTGTTGAGCAATGCCACCAGGCCCGGCCATGTTCCCGAGAAGTTCGAGGCAAGCAGGAGTGGATTATCCTTGCCGACGACCCCATCCACGGTATGCGGGGCGTAGGTCCAATGGACGAACACGCCAACCATCGGATCGTCGACCGGGCCGAGCTTGGAGATCGACTCATCGGGGCGCGTCAAATAGCCCTCGATGACATAAGGCGACCTCCCGAGCTTCTTGAGGGCGGCGATCAATTGAGTCGTCGTTTCCTGGGACTGACTCAGGGCGAGTTCGTTCGGTTTGGCGCGGTAATCTCCGGGCCAGAAAATGGCAACCTTCTTGGACATGGAGCACCCGAAGAGGATTTAGATTTAGATGTTGGCCGAGAGGCAGGAGATCCGACGAAAGGTCGAGCCGTTCGCCCCCGGTCCGATTGCGGCACGACACGAGACAGAATATCGGGAATGATGAACGCCGTCCAGCATCACACGAGGCATTGAGACAAGAGCCGATCAACTCGGAGGGCGACTCGTTTTCTTCTCGATTCGCCTGCGGAATCGGTCCACATCGATCACTCGGCGTCGATGAATCCCCCTGGCGATGGTGTCGATTCCGTCGTGTGCCTCAACTTGAAAACTGATCGTCGAGCCGTCCACGTGGATGACTCGTGCCCGGCAGGTTACGGTAAAACCTTCGGGAGCCGGAGCGAGATGCTCGACTTCCACGTAAGTGCCGACGCTCCTCTCATTTTCCTGGAGCAAGTGGGCGATCGTGTCTCGGGCCGTGTATTCGAGGTGGGCGATGAGCCAGGGAGTCGCCAGGATGGAAGGCATTCGCTGATCGGCGAAACTGATCCGATTGTCCGGCCCGACCAGGATCGTCTTTTCGCCGGAGAGGCCGATGCGAGGAGGTTGTTTCAAGGTCTTGCCCCAAGGGAGAGATGTATGGATTCGATTTCCATTTCAAGAATCAGGGTGGAGTTTGGCCAATCCGAATCTCGGCCAGGCCTGGCCTGTAATGAAGGATCGCCTGCCTTTCGATTCGAATTTGACGTGAATCCTTGACCCCAAAAGCTCGAATAACGATAATGATTCTTAGTTGTTCCGAGATGCTGGGATTGTGTGCGACGACGGAACCCGCTCAAATCTCTTTTTTCGGAAGAGATTTTACGATAGGTTTCGCCACTTGATCGGCTATTTTTTCCGCCGGTCGTCGTGAATTGCCTCTGAACCGCATTCCACTCCTGGGGTTCGATAGCCATGGCAGCAGCCACTCTGGCGGGAAAGCCGCGTAAGGTCATTCCCAAGATTCTGGCGGTCATTCACGCCGACGGCTGCACGGGGTGCGAGGCATGCCTCGAAGTTTGCCCCGTGGATTGCATCTACAAGGTGCCTGGCGAAGAGCATGCCGGTTTGCAGACATTCTGTGATATCGATCTCGATCGTTGCATCGGCTGCAAGCATTGTGCTCAAGTGTGCCCCTGGGATGCAATTGACATGGTCGACACCATCGATGCGGCCTACCACGTGGCCGTGAAGGGTGGGCCTCCTCGATACGTCGAGGAGAACTGGGATGCCCTGGTGGATTCCGCCCAGAAAAATGCGGAAGGGCTTCTCGCCAAGAAGAAATAATCCGATTCCTTCCCGTTCATTCAATTCCACCTCGAGGGGTGAATCGAGTCTCGGCGTTGCTCCGGTCGCCTCGATGCGCATTGGGCAACGGCCGAACGGTTTCGCTCCACGCGCCGGCCATTGCAACCGTCGCGATTGACCTTGTGAAGAATTACCTGGAGAGTGTGAGCATGTCAAAATGGATCGTTTCGCGCGGCGCTTCCGCGGCCGCCGTGCCCCTTCTGCTGATCGGCCTCGCCGGATGCAATCAAACAGGGCCTGAACCCACCCCCGTCCCGAGCGATCTCCTCAAGAAGAGTACGCCGACCCCTTCCGTGTCGGGGAATCAGGCCGAGGCGAAGCCGAAAGGGGGCGCGACGGCTGAGCTGGTTACTCCCGGCCGGACGGTTGATCCGAAGTCCCTCGTCGACGTGGTGAAGGAAGAAGTGAAGGGGGGAGAAGCCACCGAAGGGCCGACCCCGTCGAATTACCTCTGGATGCCGTCGAATCCGGCGTTGATCAAGGATGAACCGCTGAAGGTCACGGTCCCCGGAGGTCTCAATCCTCTGATTGCGAACGTGAACGTGCCCCCGGCGAATCCGCTCACCAAGGGACGTTACGAGCTCGGCCGCCAACTCTACTTCGACCCTCGCGTCTCGCTGGACGGGACCGTGAGCTGCGCGACCTGCCACAATCCGGAGACCGGTTGGACGATGAACATGCCGACGGCCGTCGGCATCCTCGGCCAGACCGGCGGACGCAACTCCCCGACGGTTTTCAACACGGTCTACGGCAGAACCATGTTCTGGGACGGACGTGCTCCGTCGCTCGAAGGACAGGCCCAGGGGCCGATCCAGAATCCCATCGAGATGGGCAAGCAGTCGTACAAGGAGATCATCGAGCGCCTCGCCAAGATCTCGGGATATCAGGAGCAATTCAGGGCTGTTTTCGGCACCGACGTCACCCTGGACGGCATGGCAAAGGCCATCGCCACGTTCGAGCGTGTCGCCGCACTCCCCGGCAACTCGAAGTACGATCAATATGCGAAGGGGGACATGAAGGCGCTCTCGGACAGCGAGAAGCGCGGGATGGTCCTCTTCGGCCTTCGGCTCTCGTCCGATGATACCTTCAAGTCGGACGCGGTCTTGCAGAAGGCGAAATGTACGCTCTGCCATGCCGGCGCGAACTTCACCGACGAGCAGTTCCACAACCTGGGCGTCGGCTGGGACGAGAAGGCCGGGAAGTTTTCGGACCTCGGCCGGTGGGCCGTCGAGCCGATCGGGGCCAAGAACGACGCCAACATCGGCGCCTTCAAGACGCCGACCGTCCGGGAAGCCGCGGCGACGGCTCCTTACATGCACGACGGAAGCCTCGACACCCTGGAGCAAGTTGTTGAGCACTATGACAAGGGAGGGAATGCCAATCCTCACCTCGACAAGGATATGAAGAAGCTCAACCTGACCGCTCAGGAAAAGACGGATGTCGTCGCCTTCATGAAGGCCCTCTCCGGAGAAGTGAAGAAGCTCGACGAGCTCTTGCCGAAACTGCCCGCCGGGCCCGACGGCAAGTCCCCGGACCCGAAGGTGGCCCTTGTCCCGCCGTCGAAGAAGGTGGCCGCTGTTTTTCATCCGCCACACTGAGGCATGGCTCGTGATCGTCGGAGAACCTCAAGCGGTTTTCCGCGATAATCCATTGATTTTTCCTTTCCAAAATGCCCGGCGTCCTCGAAAACACGAGGATGGCCGGGTGTTTTTATAGGCGGCGAACACGGAGAACTTCCTTGCTAACCCACTCCAGGTTTCCGACAGGGTTAGGATTCGTGATAGGATGATGCGTGGTCCATGGGATCGGCCTTCTCGGCCATCCGTTCCGAGCAAACTCATCTCTTATTTCAATCTTAATCGAGTTCGCGCTACCGTCGGATTGTGCCCTGCCAGGTGTGGGAGATGTTCATGTTTCGAGAATCGTCGTTGACGCGACTCCTGGGGCCGATGGCTTGCCTGGCCCTGGTCATCATCATTTTCGGTTCGGTGCTCTTTACGAACCAGCAGTTTTCCTTTCGCGACGCGGGCCACTATTACTACCCTCTTTATAAGCTGGTTCAGAGGGAATGGAATGAGGGCCGCTGGCCACTCTGGGAGCCTGAAGAGAATTCCGGAATGCCCCTGATGGGGAATCCGACGGCGGCCGTCCTGTATCCGGGCAAGATCGTTTACGGACTTTTTCCATATCCCATCGCGGCCAAGCTCTACATCGTGGGCCACACGATCATTGCCTTCATGACCATGACCCTCGTCCTGCGTGGATGGGGCTTGAGCAGGGTCGCCACCACAATCGGGGCCATCTCTTATGCCTTCGGGGCTCCCATCCTTTTTCAGTATTGCAACATCATCTTCCTCGTAGGCGCGGCGTGGCTCCCGCTCGGGTTCCACGGGGTTGACCGCTGGCTTCGACTCGGTAATCGCTGGGGCTTGCTCGAACTTGCCGTGGCGTTGACCCTTCAGACGCTGGGAGGCGATCCGCAAGCTTCCTATTTATTAGGAATTTTCGCGGGTGCGTATGCGCTGCAACTTTATTGGTTTGGCCACGGGCAGGGCGAAATTCCCATACGGGATGATCTCGTTCGAACACGGAAAGAAACAGAAAAGCCGGGGTTGAGCCGGCTCTGGCCTTTCGCTTTCCTCGGAGTCATCGCCTGGGTCATTATCACTCTTGTACTCGCGAGGATCTTGCCACAGTTTCGAGGCAAGGGGCCGCCCACGCCGCCACTGCCCGGCATGCGTTGGGTGCCATACCTCGTTGTCCTGGGATGGATCGGCCTGTTCACGCTTTGGTGGTATCGGACGCGGGATGGCGCCCGGCGTCGTTTGCTGATCACGATGATGTCGGGGCTGATCGGTTCCGCCGCATTGGCCGCCGGCTTGACCGCCGCACAATTGCTGCCCGTGGCCGAATTCACGAGCCTGACGAGTCGAGCGGCGGAAGGGGGGCCTCACGACATCTATCCCTTCAGTCTCGAACCCATCATGCTGGCCCAATTCGTTTGGCCGAATATTTTCGGGCTTCACTTTCCCGTCAACTCATTCTGGATCGAGGCCTTCGAGATGCCGGCGTTCCGCCGGACGGTCTGGGTTCCGTCGCTCTATATCGGCGGCATTAGTTTCATCCTGGCATTATCCGTCTTCGGATTTCGGAATGGTCCCGCCTGGCGCGGCTGGATGTCCGGGATTCTGATCTTCAGCATTCTCGGGAGTCTGGGACTGTTCACCAGCCCGATCTGGATGACCCGCGCCATAGACATTTACTTGAATCCGTCCGCATCGAAGGATAAGAGCTCTGGGGAATCGAAGGCCGCTCGCAAGGATTCCGACGCATTGCTCGGGATCGGTCCGCTCGATTCGCAGAATGTGAATCCGATTCGAGCGGACGGTTACTTGAGGGACGGGGATGGCGGTTTCTATTGGGCGCTCTCGACATTCCTCCCAGGGTTCCGGCAGTTCCGCTATCCCAGCAAACTGTTGACATTCGCATGTTTCGCACTCTCCGCCCTGGCGGGATTGGGCTGGGACCGTTTGCTTCGGGGAGACCGCCAACGCATCAGGCGATTGGCACTCGGGTTGTTTTCTCTCAGCGCGGTGCTGCTATTCATCACGCTGGTCGCCAGGCAGCCGATTCTCAAGCTTTTTGCAACTTCGCTCGGCTTTTCCCAGTGGGGACCATTCGAGCCGAAGAACGGGTATCGCGCGCTCCTCGGGTCGTTGACCCAAACCGTGGTCCTGCTGGCCGCCTGGTTCGGAATCCATCGGCTCATCGATAAGAAGCCGGGATGGGCGGGAATCCTCGCGGTGATCCTCGTCTCCGCGGATCTGGCCGTCGCGAATTCCCGGCTCATCCTTTCCTCGCGTCAGGAACTGTATGATGGGGTTCCGGAGACCTTGCGCATCATCCGAGAGGCCGAGGCCAAGGACCCTTCCAACGCGCCGTTCCGGATTCATCGGATGCCGATCTGGAGTCCGCCTTCCTGGCACAATACACCTTCGAGCAACCGGGGCGAGGAATACACCAAGTGGGAACGCGACACGATCCAACCGAAGTACGGAATCACGGAGAATGTCGAGTACACGCAGACGATGGGAGTGACGGAACTCTACGACTACGAATGGTTCTTCGCGCCGTTCGGCAGAAAGGCGCGTCCGGAAATCGCCAAGATCCTGAACGTTGATGTCGGAGCCGACGTCGTCTATTTCCCGCGTCGTGCATTCGACATGTGGAATACGCGCTATTTCATCGTCCCGAAATTTGCCAATCACTGGACCGATGCCGGCCGTGGCTACGCTTCCTTCCTCTTCGGGAATGTGTCCCTGGTCTATCCGGAGCAATCTCGATTCGAAGGCCCGGGAGGCAAGGACGCTCTGATCAAATGGACGGAACAGCACGACTATCAGATCTTCCGCAATTATGATTACTATCCGCGTGCCTGGGTCGTCCATGATTACCGACCCTTGAAGGCGGTTCAGGGGCTCAATCGCGAGAATCGCCAGGGTCCCATGACCGAGATGCTTTATCTCAATGACCCGCTCTGGATGGATCCAAGCCTGAAGGTGTTCGATCCGCGCGAGATCGCCTGGATTGATGAGAACGAGATCGTTGAACTTCAGGCGTTCCGCGCGGCGAAAGTTCCCCAGGATTCCGAACGCATCGAGGTGCGCTACCCCAATCCCCAGCGGGTCGAGATCGACTGCAATCTGAGATCGCCGGGGATGGTGGTGCTATCCGACATCTATTATCCCGGCTGGAAGTTGACCATCGATGGGAAACCCGCCCCGATTTATCGAGCGAATCGGATGATGAGGGGCGCGGCCGTTCCAGCGGGGCCTCACAAGTTGGTGTATACCTTCGAGCCGAGATCGTTCCGGATCGGCCTCATCCTTTCATTGATTTCGATTCTTGCCTTGCTCGGATTTGCCGCGTTCCTCGCGGCCAGACCCGTTTCGTTCACGGTCGCCAATCAGGCAACCTGAGACGATCGAAATGTTTCTCGGAGGATTCTCATGCGAAAAGGGAGCCGGTTGTTTACTCAGGCTGCGGGGGTGGCGGTGCTCATCATCGCCCAGGCGCAGGCCCAAACTCCCAATCAACCGAAGGTTGCCCCCGGTCCGAGCGAGCCCGATTGGTCGCTCATCCTGACCGACCGTTACGGCCTCTCCATGTTTGACGATCT
>CALKTZ010000382.1 GCA_937997355.1 uncultured Planctomycetales bacterium
TCCGAAGCAAAAGGGCGGGGGCCAGGAGCCGGCCCCTCGACCTCCTCAATCGGGACCGCCTAAACGCCCGCCTGGTCCGCCCCATCGCGGAAAGAAGCCGAAACATGGCGGCCCCCCGGGTAAGGGAAAGGGACCACGCCCGGGCGGCCCGAAGGCACCGAGTCCGGCGCGAACCGGGATTCGCCTCCGGGCGCTCGGCGACAACACCTACGAGCTGGATCATCCTCCTTGCGTGGAAGAAACCGAGCTGGATTACGCCGAAGGGATGGAGATCTGGGAAGCCGGAGACCCCGAAGACGCCCGCGACGCCCTCCGCTTCGCCCTCTCCGCCTGTCGCGACAATCTCTGGGTTCACGTGGCCCTGGGGCAGATCGCGCTCCGCGAGTTCAACGATCCCCAGTTGGCTCTCGGACACTTCGGTTACGCGGTTGAATTGGCCAGCCTGGTGGTCATGCCGCAATTCAAAGGCAAACTCCTCCCGAATCGGCGGAACAATCGGCCGGTCTTCGATGCCATTGAAGGCATGATTGAGTGCTATGAGAAGCAGGGGAAGCCGAAGGATGCCGCCCGTTATCGGGCTTTGAAAGAGAGCTGGGGGGGCAAGGGGGGGACGCCCGGCCCGTCACGCGAACGCAAGCCATTCTAAACTTGTAGGTTTGTGCTGAAGGTCTCGATGGATGAGCCGTTTCTGGGCGGTTCGAGGGTGGAAAGCACGTCCGGAGAGAGGGATTTCCGAAACCCGGGGAAATCGCGCGTCGCTCGTCCGCAAGGATTCCCGACTTTAATCATTTTCGGCCTTGCGGTGATTTTCCAATCGAGATAGAACCACCGCCAGAACAAGGCACACGTGCGAGAGAAGCTCAACCGGCAACGAAGCTGAGATTGACGCACCGACGAAAGCCAAGTGAGAACGTCGATGGGCCAGATCAGCGGAAGTTGCATCGGGAGAGTTCCTTTCGTGGCGAGCCTGAAGTCATCAGGACGATCACGTTCGGGGAAGTCTGGGAGTTTGCTCCGATGATCGTCCGACCCGTCGCCGATGTCGTGGAAGTCCTCGCACCGGCGAAGTTAAACCTGTTCCTGGAAGTGCTGGCCAAGCGCCCCGATGGGTATCACGAGATCGAGTCGCTGATGGTCGCCGTGGATCTCTTCGATGAATTGCGCTTCATTGCCGACCCTTCGGGCGATGTCACCCTCCGGTGCGACGACCCGAGCCTGCCGGTGGGGAGCGACAATCTCGTGATCAAGGCGGCGAATCGGCTCATCTCGTCGATAGGCTGTCGTCAAGGAGCCCGCATCGACCTGAAGAAAACCATCCCGGCCCAGGCCGGGCTGGCGGGCGGTTCGAGCGACGCGGCGGCGACCCTCGTGGGTCTTGATCGGCTCTGGAATCTGGGAACGCCCCACGGCCAGCTCATGCGGCTGGCCGGCGAGATCGGCAGCGATGTGGCGTTTTTTCTCCAGAAGTCCCCGGCCGCGGTTTGCCGCGGGAGGGGGGAGATCGTGGAGGAAGTCACGCTTCCGCAGGCCCTTCATTTCGTCTTGATTCGTCCCCACGTCGGCGTCAGTACCGCGGAGGTTTACCAGCAAGTCCGGCCACCCGTTGGGCCCCGACCCATCGACCCGGTCCTGGACGCGCTGGCCAACGATGATCTGTCCGCGCTGGGAGAACGCATGTTCAACCGGCTTCAATCGATCGCCGAGGCGACTCGCCCCGAACTGATTCGGGTCCGAGATGCCCTGGCGGAGTATTCTCCGCCGTTCGAGGGATCGTTGATGAGCGGCAGCGGCTCGGCCTATTTCGGGCTCTGCCGGGATCGTGCTTCCGCGGATGTCGCCGCCAGAGTCATGGATCCGCTCGGACTAGGATGGGTTCGAGCGGTGACCTGCGGCCCACTTTGAGCAAGCAGAGAACGCCTCGTAAAGGAGTACCGGCTGTGGAGATCACCGAAGTCCGCATCAAGCTCATGGAAGACAACTCGGGGAGCAACGAGCGACTGCAAGCTTTTTGCAGCATCACCTTCGACGACATGTTCGTCATCCGCGACCTGAAAATCATTGAGGGAGCCAAGGGCTTCTTTGTCGCGATGCCCTCGCGCAAGCTGACCGACCGCTGCCCCAATTGTGGCACCAAGAATCATCTCCGGTCCCGCTTCTGCAA
>CALKTZ010000383.1 GCA_937997355.1 uncultured Planctomycetales bacterium
TGAAAAGATGGATCGTATCGAGCGCAACGATGAACTCTGGAGTTATCTGAAACGGCTGGACCCGAGGTCGCAAAGCGATATCAGCATGCTCCTACTTCTAGCCCCGAGAGAGAAGAAATCTTCTCTGATTAATCTGGAATTCGATGACCCGCTTCCATCGAGGTCTTGACCGACAATCAATTGCAACCTGTACGCTGCATGAATGTTCCGATGCTCTTCGAAAGCCGGGCGATGTCATCCGATGGCCACGATGGATTTTGCAATCGCCCGGGATTTTCCTCGCGACAAATCGGTGCCGATTCGATATTAATCAATATTTGACAAACATTGAGCGGCCGAGACGATCGAGCGCGGGGACGACAACCGCCCGAAATTCACCGATCACCCCCCAGAACCCTCAAACGACACGAGCAGTCATTGAATAAAGGAGCGACGCGATGATCATCGTACCCGGGCAAGCGGGCAAGGATCTGTGCGACCCCGAGTTGGGGATGACGCGGCGAGACCTCCTCCGAGTGGGGGGATCGGGGTTGCTGGGGATGAGCCTGGGTTCCCTGTTCGAGCTCCAGGCGGCCTCGGCGGCAACCGGCACCGGCGCGGCGGGGATCGGCCGAGGCCCCGGCTGGGGGAAGGCCAAGAGCATCATCATGGTCTATCTCCAGGGGGGCCCGAGCCACCTCGACCTCTGGGACCCCAAGGAGAATGTCCCCGATAATGTCCGCAGCGCCTTCAAGAAGATCCCGACCAAGGTGCCGGGGATCGACGTCATGGAGGTCCTCCCCAAGCTCGCCCAGGTGACCGACAAGTTCACGTTCATCCGGTCGATGAGCTACACGCCCAACGGCCTGTTCAACCACACGGCCGCCATCTATCAGATGATGACCGGCTACACGACCGACAAGGTCAGCCCGTCGGGCCAGCTCGAGCCGCCGAGCCCCAAGGACTTCCCCAACTTCGGCTCGAACATCATCCGGCTCAAGCCGCAGAACGTGCCGATGCTGCCGTTCGTGATGCTGCCGCGGCCGCTCCAGGAAAGTAACGTCGTCGGCAAGGGGGGGACCGCCGGCTTCCTCGGCAAGGCGTACGACCCGTATACGCTCTACCCCGACGGCGACGACATGGACCTTGACAAGATGAACAAAATCAAGGTCGACGACCTCCAGCTTCGGCCCGAGGTCTTCGCCCTCCGGCTCCAGCGCCGGGCCAAGCTCCGCGACGCCCTGAACGCCGGCATGCGCGAGATCGACGCCGCCGTCTCCGACTTCAAGCTCAACGAGTATTACGACCGGGCGCTCAGCCTGATCGTCTCGGGTCGGGCTCGCGAGGCATTCAACCTCCAGGCCGAGTCGCCGGAAACCCGCGACCTGTACGGCCGAAATACCTTCGGCCAGAGCTGCCTGCTGGCGCGCCGCCTGATCGAGGCCGGCACGAAGGTGGTCGAGGTGGTTTGGCCCAAGGTCGCCAACTCCGACAACCATTCGTGGGACCACCACGTCGAACTGACCACACGCATGAAGAACCAGTCGGGGCCGATGCTCGATCAGGGGCTCTCCGGCCTCTTGACCGACCTCGACCGTCGCGGCCTCCTCGACGAAACGCTCGTCCTGGCCGTCGGCGAATTCGGCCGCAGCCCACAGAAGGGGGTTAGCACCTCGGGCAACGGCAACAGCGCGGACGGGCGGGATCACTGGCCGTACTGCTACACAGCCGTTATGGCCGGCGCCGGCATCCGTCGCGGCCACATCCACGGCCAGTCCGACAAGACCGGGTCCGCCCCGCTGGTCGACCCGGTCCACCCCGGCGAACTCCTGGCGACCATCTACCAGTCGCTCGGCATCGACCCGGCCACCATCGTCTACAACCACCTCAACCAGCCCCGAGAGCTGGTCAAGGCCGAGGCCGTCGGCAAACTCTACGCCTGAGCGATTGAGCTACCCTCCAGCAAGTCACGATATCAACGAACCGGGGCGATCGCTCGATCGCCCCGGTTCGTTCGTTTCGAAACGAATGCAATCACGCCGATGAACGGTGAGATTGAAAATTGCCCAAATCTCATCCGGGAGGGGCGGAAAAGAAAGAGATGGCATATCGAGAAGAGTCCAGGGCCTTCGCTTTGTTCTGGTCAAAAAACCATCAACAGCTCGACCTGACGTGATCATCAGTGAATTTTCACGAGGCGTGAGGGGATTTGAATCGCGTTGTTGATATCCAGATAGTGAGGCATCGTCCGGTGGTCTCCGAGAGCCTTCGGGCGAAATGCCACGGTATCGGGACTGCTTCGGTTAGCTCGGTGGTGAGCAAGCCAGGCCGCAACATCAACTTCGATTCAGGAAAGACAAGATGTCCCTCAGCTTTCGTTTCTGCATGCATTCGCTCGACCCCGCCAGCATGGAACAACACCGATGGCTCCTGAGCATGCTCAAATCACTGCCGAAGGATCGGGATATCACGAGCGGCAAGCTCTGGGCCGATATTTCCTCCGGCGGGGCCTCGCCCGGGAAAATCCCGTTCTTCCGGGCCAGGCGATAGACTGAGGTCCCGGTTGTCGTGCTCGCCGAGATGTCGCGCTGCCGAAATGACAACTTCTCAAAGCAGGAGTTGAACCGGCTCGCCCCGGGATGGACCAGCGCCACCCTGTACATCTACGTCGACCTCTACGATTCGAAACAATTCCTCCGCGCCCATTTCAAGCTGGGCAGTTCCCTCGCGCAATCCCAGGCGATCGCCGTGACCACCGTGCCGAAATATCAGGTCGACAACTACCGGAAGGTGATGGCCGGGATGCTCAAATCCGAGAAGGCGAGCGGCGTCGAAGGTTTCCCGATTAACGACGTGTCGATCAGCAGCAGCCTGCCCTCGGTCCAGCCCGAGCCCGAAGAGGTGAATGACGTCCAGGGGATCGTCGGCAACGACGCCTATTTCAACGCACAGGGCTCATCTACCCCACAGGGCTCGTTCTATTTCGGCTCCCAGGGCTCAAGCGCCTCCGTGGCTCCGAGCGCCCCCGGCCCCCAGCCGACAAACTACGTCTGATCTCATCAGAAGCGACGCTTACTCTGTGGCGAAGATGCTTGCGGAGTCTCCTTGCCCTCGGGATTCCAGCCGCACTTCGAAGGTCGTCCCCTTGCCCGGCTTACTCATGAAGGAAATCGAGCCGTCGTGGGCCTCGACGATGCTCTTGCAGATCGCCAGGCCAAGGCCGCTCCCTCCCGAGCCCATGCCGTGCCCTCACGAACGCGCCTTGTCGACGCGGTAGAACCGATCGAACAGATGCGGCCAATCCGCTTCGGGAATCCCCGGTCCCGAGTCGATCACGCGGAGAATCCCCAGGCCTTCCTCGCGAACCGTTTCGAGCGTGACCGTCCCTCGGGCGTGATTGTAGAGGATCGCGTTGCCGAGCAAGTTGGTCACCGCCTGCGCCAGGCGGCCGGGATCGGCCATCACCTCGACCGATTCCCCCGTCAGGGTCACGATTACGTCGCGACGCGCGGCGAACGGTGAGCGGCGAGCGGCGAGCGGCGAGCGGCGAGCGGCTCCAGCAATGAGGCCGTCTCCTCGGCGATTTGCTGGAGGTTGCAGCGAATCGGAGGATCACCGAAAGGGGAGTCCGCAACTCGTGCGACGCGTCCGCCGTGAATCGAATTTGCTGCTCGATGGACGAGATACTCATCGACGAGAATTCATGGGCCGTGCCGCCGAAATTGCGGGAAGCATCGCCTCGTAAATCGAACCCCGCGGCCTGGGTTGGATGGTCCCCCGCCTGCTCGAAGCCTGAATTCTCGATCAGGTTTTTCGGCGGCTCCGACCGCGCGGCGTCCGCAAAAATGAGCGAGAGCATGCCCCCCAGGGCCGTGAAAACCAAGGTCCGAGTCGTCGTCGATTCGTTCTCATGGCAATGCCTCTCAATCGGCTCGTGGGGTGCCTTGAACGTTCCATTACGCCCAAGCTCTCGGGGCGATCCCAGGACTGCCGACAAACTCGCCGGGAGTTCTCGATTCGTCGGCCTGGTGGGCTGGCGGATGATTCTACCGATCGTTACCTTAAGCCAAGATTAAGCAACCCTTGGAGCCTGTCCGATGATGCAAAAACGAAGCGTGTTCTTGATCGTGCTCGGCATTGGCGTCGGCATCGGCCTTACCGGCGTGCTCGTGGCCGCGGCGCCTTCCGCACAGGACGAACTTTCCAAACACCAGGGGACCTGGTCCGTCGTCTCCTTCCGCCGATCCGATAAGGAAACGCCCGAGGAAATCACCCGATCCATCGTCCGGATCGTCGAAGGGGATCGCGTCCTCTGGAAACGCGACGGGAAGGCCTTCGCCGCGACGACCATCGAGCTGGACCCCTCTCGCACTCCGGCGACGATCAACGTCATCCCCGAAGGAGGCCCCGATCGCAACAAGCGAATCCTCGGAATCTACAAGCTGGATGGAAACAATCTCCTGATCTGCATGGCCGATGCCGGCCATCCCAGGCCGACGGAGTTCAAGGCCAACCCTCGCGTGATGTGGACCCTGATGCGGCTCCAGCGGAAGACACCGAATCGTTGAGATCGATCGACAGTCGGTCATTCCCCCTCAAGCCTCGGCAGTCACGAAAAATCCCCTCGCGATCCGCGACCGCAAACCAATGGATCACGGCTCGCGAAGGAGTCAATTCCGCTCAATTCCCCCCCGCCTCGCATCTCCCCTCCTCGATGCCCCGACCGCATGCGCAAAAACGAAACATCCAGACAATTCCATCTCCCAAATCCGTTGGGGCCGCGATAGAGTGATGGCTGGCCAATACCAACGTCCGATCTGGAAGTTTTCATTTAATGCTTTGAACGGCTAGATCGCTGATTTTACGGCCATACATGGCACAACAATGATTGAGACGGCTTAGTCAACCAAGCCTATCGGCCTCAAAAAGCCTGGTCGTTCGGTTCGAAAAAATTGCCTGCCGCCCTCCCTTTTGCATTCATCGCCTCGCGAATTTGCAGACGGACTCAAGTTCCCAATCAACTTGTAGGACAACGATGGACATTCCAGCGACAGTCGAGCGACTCCGCGCCCTGGGTTGGCTGAAGTCCGGTGAAACGCCGCTGGCCGGACGGCTGACTTTCCCGCTCACTCAGGAGACGACATGCCTGAATGAACATAATCTTGAGGTTCGCGATCGAGTGATCGCCGACATGCTGAGCGGCGCCGCCAGGCCGACCCCTCTCCCTCGCTGGATCTCCGAAGAGCATGATGACGATCTGCTCGTCGCCGAGGTCGACCGTTACGGGCTCCCGCTGCGCACGGTCATCTCGCGCGGCACGGGATTGATGCGGAGCGATCCCTACTACGATCCCGAATATATCGAGACCTTCTATCGCGACCATTACCGCGATCTTTATCGGCCATCCTGGTTAACGATCGGCGGCTTCCTGGGGGATCAGCTCAAGGCCGGCGAGGAGATGTGGCAGGAAGTACGGCATGCGTTGCCGGACGTGCCCGAGGGGCCGAAGGTCCTGGATGTCGGCTGCGGCATGGGGGGCGTGGCGGCCGCATTTCGACTCCACGGCTGCCGGGCCTGGGGATGCGACTACGGGCGGGAATATCTCAACTACGGCCGCATGCTCAATCTCGACCTGATCGAAGGAGACGGCCGTGCGGCGCAGGAACACGCCCCCTTCGATTTGATCGTCCTCTCGCACGTGGTCGAACATCAGGTCGATCCGGTCAAGTTCCTTCGGGAGCTTCGTTCGTTGCTCGCGGAGAATGGCCTGCTGTATGTCCGGGTCCCCGGCATTTCCACCATCCGGCACTATTTCCAGGGCAACCTGCTGAACTACCTCCAGAATGCGCATGTCTGGCACTTCACCCGATCGACGATGTGCGCACTGATGGCGAAAAGCGGATTCGCCGTAACCTCATGCACCGACCGCGTCCACTGCCTGGCACGCCGCACGGAAAACCCGGTTCCGGTTCAGATCGGAGCGAACGAAGGAGAAGCCGTCATCAAGGAACTGCGTCTCCTGGATCGCTTCATCCGGCTCCCCAGGGCGATGCAACATGGAGTGAAGGCGCTCAGGCGTGTTCAGAAGATGGCGTTCCATTAACAAATAATAAAAATGGGGGAGTTATGCTCTCCATCCCCCCGCCTCGCGCCCCGGAGGAACCTCGGGGTCAATCGCATCATCAGGCGATGGTATGCACCTGATGATTGATGGAAAAATCCTTCCCCCTGGGAGAGTCGAACTCGAAGATCCCCAGGCCGAGGTTGGCGCACAGGGGGATGTGCTGAGGCTGTCGGATATCGAACGCCTCGGTCTTGAGCGGATCGAGCCCCAGCTTGCCCACGGCCCCGACGGGAGGGAGCCCCTTCTCCTTGCGCTTGGCGTCAATCTGCTTCCAGAGGACGTGATCCATCGCCACGGGGTCGGTCGCGAAGAGCAAGGCGTTGTTCTCCCAGGTCCATCCCGGCTTGTTCGCCGCGGGTCCTCCCTGGAAGACCCCCTTGATCCCGTCCATGATGTGCAGGACGCACTTCTTACGGATGATCGGGTGCGACACGATCTCCGGGATGAACTGGATGCACGTATTCGTGTCGTGCTTGCTGTGCGACCGGCAGACGTTGTTCACCAATCCGTGGCTCATGTTCTTGAGCGCCGGCCGAGGCGTGATCCTTGAGGACCGGGAGCAGGACGATCTTGTTCACGCGGCGAGTGACCAGGAGCCCCAGGTGCGACCGTCGGGTCCGCTCATCCTTCGGGTCCTGGTCATGCCCGACCATTTCCATCACCACGAACTCGTCGGGATCGTAGCCGCTCATTCGGTCGTAATTCTTGGTAAGGCCGTCGGCCCCCTTGATATCGAGCTGCTGGGTGTTGTAGCGGCTGCCGAGCCCGCCCCAATCCACCCCGTCGGGGACCGCTTCGTGCATCTTGGCGCCGATGAATTCGTCCCTGTAGCGTTCGAAGACGACGATATCCTTGGGCTTCACGCCGGCCGCTTTGAGCCCGTCGATGACTTCGAGCATCAGCTCGTTCGACGAGTTCGCCAGGGGATTGCCGACCGGGTTCATCTTGACCCCCACCACGTCTCCCGGCTCGAAGAAACGTCGCCAAGCCCCGACGGCATTATCGGAGCCGGTGAGCGCCGTCATCCCCCGCGCGACCGAGGCGCGGATGGCCTCGCGATTCTTCACGTCGTTTTTAATCATCGCCGGATTGCGAACTTCCACGACGCGCCCCGGATAAGGGCCGGGGTTGCCCAGGGAGTCCGCAAGGCGAGACTCCGCCGCCCCGCGTGCGGCCTGGGTCGTCATGTGCATGGCGGCGATCCCTCCGGTGATCGCGGGCAAGGTAGAAACTCCCGCCAGGAACTCGCGGCGTCCTAGTCTCCCGCACGGTGATGAATCGGACATGGATCACGCTCCTCAAGTTCGAAAAACGACACTCGGGAATCGTTGAACGCGAGGCTGAGGCGTGGCTGCCTCTCTCGAAAGCACACTTTCGGCCGATCAACACCGTTCAGGCTAATCCCAACTTTCATCAATCACAACCTCTTTGCACAGGCTCGCCGCGAACATGCTTACAAATCGGGCGGACTCTCTTACAAGACCCTTGCTCGCATCCATGTTTACCATGGCAAATTTTGGAGCAGGGCTCAAGATTTTCATCTGCGTTTCCAATAACAGGTTATGCCGATATTAAAGAAACCGATCCGCAAGATTCTGGGCAACCCTTGGGTTTCGGCACCACTCTTGCCCTATACTTCCCTTGAAGTCGTCGAGTGATCGACTCTTTCAAGCCGCTCGCGACTGCAATCGCTAACTTCGCCTCACTTGATAGGAATTGCTTCTCCCGAGTAATCCTCATTTCATTGGATTCGGAGACGGTCCATGAGTGCCAAGAAGCGTCGCAAGGTCTACGGTGTCCGCCGGGAAGCTCGTCGTCCACGAGGTTGGACGAAGTGGTTCAACGAGGGCCTAATCGAGTCTGAACCGGCAGGTGGCATCCGCTTGCGTACCGTCCTCTGGGGAAATCCTTGATTCATCGCCCTTAATCTTATCGGAAACTTTGAATCCATTCGCGCGTAGGTCGTAAACGGGACATTGTGAAGAGTGTTTTGAAGCTTCGCCACCGAAAAAACGCTGCACGAAAACCGGTACATGCCGTACTCGAAATTGGTTCCGTCCGACGACTCCGACAACTCGTTTGCGGCCTTCGCGCGAATGGTTACATTGTTTTGACCGAATTCATCTCCGCTTCGTTATTCGACGACAAGTTGTTCGACCCGCCAGCCTTCACCGCCGGCACCGGCGAGAACCTTGATCGTCGAAGGCTTGGGCATTTTCCCGCGAACCGCGCGCGCCGTTGCGTGGAAGACGTATTCGTTCATCGCCTGGCCATTGCGCTCGACGGGCCGGGAGTCGGCATATTCGGCCGTCGCCTTGAGTCCCGGATGCCTCTTCACATAGTCGCGGAGGTTCTCGAGCCCCATCAGCGATTTGAATTCCGATGAAGTGCCCTGCCAGGCGACTTCGAGCCGGCCGGCCCGTAATTCGTCGAGGAACTGAGTGGCGGCGGCGCGGCCCTCCTCATTGGCCTCGCCACCGGGCTGCCCGCACCCGGTCGCGATCAAGGCCGCGAGGGCCGCGATCGCGAGGGGATTGCCCTTCCGTCGGATTCCGTCCATCGGCGTCTCTCCACCGCTCAATAGGCATCCGCGCTGATGACTTCGCCGCCCGCCCGCGTGCCGAGGTTCCTCCAAACCTGGAGGCTCACCGTGTCCTTGGTGAATCGGACCGAGCCGTCGAGCATCAACACCGACACGCCCCCCGGGTGGTAGCTGCGGG
>CALKTZ010000384.1 GCA_937997355.1 uncultured Planctomycetales bacterium
GTGGGTAGAGGGTCTTGCCGTCCTGCACCTTCGCGTTGGCGTTGATCGTGTCGATCTGTTTGCGCCAACCGTCCAGATATTGATCTTCTCCCGTGAGGAGGTAGGCATTGGAAAACCCATGAAGGCCGATATGCGTGGTATTCCGGCTGATCATCTTGCCGGTCGCGGGGTCGAGATTCGTGAATCCCCAGCCGTAAACGCCGCCATACCACTTGCCATGGGTGGCGCTCCCGATCTTGCCGTCGAGGCCGATGTTGCTCGGAATGATCCCATGATTCTCGGAGATCCGGCGTACCCAGGCCCCGACATAGTCGAGCAGCCAGCCCTTGTAACGCTCCTCATGAGTCAGCATGTAGGCGTTGAGGGCGAGCGTGGTGGCGGCCAGGTTTTGAGGGTGATCGCCGATCACGTCGTTATAATTCTGGAAGTGTTCAAGCATCTGCCGATAGGTGTTCTCGCCGTGGCGGGGCTTGAACCGGTTCTCCACTTCGAGGGGGTCGCCGGCCCAGTCGAGGGCGGTCGCCTTGCGGAGCAGGGGGCCCCGACTCCCGTTGAACATGCTCCGGATGATCTTGTGCTCCGGGTCATAATTCAGGGCCCCGGGATCGTCGCCGACGTAGAAACCGGCGAACCGTTTGACCCGGCGGCAGAAGGCGGGGGAATAGGGGTCGCAAAGGCCCTTGAGGTTGAAGACCGCGAGCCCTTCGCCATTGTGGAGCCAGTCGAACTTGACCGGGAACTCCTTGTAATACATCCCGTCGCGGGCGAATTCGACCTGGGTGGTCTTCGCCTCGGTATACTGTCGGAGATGCCCTTCCCAGGCCTTGTCGATCAGATGCCGGATGACCTCCGGGGCGCCCAGCGCATAGAGAATCGGCCAATCGTCGAGGTTCTCGATCGCATCATCCGGGCCGTCGTCCCCGCCCCAGCGCTCGACGCATTCGAGATAACCGCGTTCGTCGAAATAACGCTGAAAGAACTCCTCGCAGGCTTTCGATTGGTCGCGAATCAGCGCGCGTTCGAGCAAGGCCCAGGTCGGGAGTTCGACGGGGGTTTCAACCCGAAGCCGGGGAGGCCCGGCGAGGACAGCGGTCCCGGCAAGGAGCGTGATCGCCAGAAACGCGGCCGCGCCGCATGCCCTCGACACGTTCGCGCGCAAACGCATTGTCGCCTCCGTTGATGTGGCTTCGTCTCGGCGATAACCGCCCGCCTTAAACAAAAATTAAACGTGATCCAAGGCTTGCGAGTATAGCAGTGCCGGAGACGACATCAAGAAGGAGACAGGTTTCGATCCTCAAGTTTCGGATCAGAAGCGCCGCGGGCCTCTGGTGAGATGAATCCGAGGCCCGCGTTCAAGCTTCCGGACCGATGGAATCAACTCGGTCGAACCAGCGGCTTCGGGAAGACGTCGAGCGGTGCCAGTCGCTCGAAGAGGGCGAGCTTTTGCTCCGCGGTGAGGTTTCGGACGGGAAGTCGAACAGGCCCGCAGTCCACCCCCAGGAATGACCAGACGCATTTCGAGGCGGCCAGGAAACCGAACTCGACGAGGATCTTCACGAGCGCGACCGACTTGGCCTGTTCGCGGCGAGCGGTCACCAGATCATTAGCTTCGAACGCCTTGATGACGCGACGATAGACCGGCATCGCGAAGTTGTAGGTATTGCCGACCGCCCCCTTGACCCCCAGGGCTAGGGCCGCCAGCAGGACCTCGTCGGAACCGAAAAGGATGTCGAAGGCCCCTTCATCGAGCTGAATGCATTCCTGAAGCTCGACGAGGTCGTCGTTGGAGAATTTCAAGCCCTGGAGTGTCGGGATTTTGTGTTTCGCCTTCTTGAAGAATTCTCCCATCGGCAGGCGGGAGCCGGTCATGCCGGGGATATCATAGAAATAGAAGGGGAGGGGAGCCGCCGCGGCCGCGACGGGGGCGCAGAACTCGATCAGGTCGTCGATGCCGCTCGGCTTGAAATAGCTCGGGGTGGTCAACGCGACCGCCACCGCGCCGGTTTCCCGAGAATGCTCGGCGAGCGTGATCGCATTGGCGAGGCAATTGTCGCCGACATGGACCGCGACCTGGATCGACTTGCCGGCAACCTCAACCCATCGCTGGGTCAGTTTGAGGCGTTCGTCCAGCGTGAGGGCGGACCACTCGCCGGTGGTTCCCCCGATGAAAATGCTCCGAGCGTCGCTCTCCCGCAGGAGGTCGGCCTGCTTGGAGATGATGTCGAGGTTCAAGCTTCCGTCTCGATGAAACGGAGTATGGCAAGCAGGAATTAAGCCGGAAAGAGGGCCAGGCATGCGTCGAACTCCTTCCCCTCGCCGAGTAGTGCCGCCGCGGCGAGGGGGATTCCCAAAAATGATTCCAGCGCGTCAATCAAGGTGCGCAAACCATCAGCTTACACCGCTCCAACCCCGGCTGCCAATTCCCGGTTGCCCGAGACGATCGGGGATCGTACGATCGATCGCCTAACCGCCTCAGGCGCATGCGGACGTGCCAGCCTCACCAACCAACTGCCGGGGATGCGTTCATGCGAGACTCAGTATACGGACTCGCCCTTTCGGTCTCGACTCTCATCGCGACGACATTCGGCCTGCCGGCGTCCGGTCGTGCGCAAGAGGTGAAATGGATCGAACTGACGGGCTCCATGGGATTCGATGCCTGGAAACTCCCTCACGGCACCTGGTTCGTCGCGGGCAACGCCAAAACCGACCCGAAAAATGCGAAAAAACTGGTTGGCGAGTCGGGCTCCGGCGTCATCATCAATGGCCCGATCGGCAAGACCAGGAACCTCGTCAGCAAGGAGGAGTTCGGCGACATCGAGTCGCACTTCGAGTTCCTCATTCCCGAAGGCTCGAATGCAGGGGTCAAATTCCAGGGGCTCTACGAGGTTCAGATCCTGGATAGCTCGAAGAAGAAAGAACTTTCCGGCGAGGATTGCGGCGGTATCTACCCTCGCGCCGAGCTCCTCCCGAAGTACCATCACACGGATCACGGCTATCCCCCGAAGGTCAATGCCTGCAAGCCGCCGGGAGAGTGGCAGACCCTAGACGTGACCTTTCTCGCACCGCGCTTCGACCGCAAGGGCAAGAAGATTGCCAACGCGAAGTTCGTCAAGGTGCTGCTCAACGGGGTCGTCGTTCAGGACGATGTGGAGGTTTCCTCTCCGACCGGCCATTACTGGCGGCTCCCGGAAACCCCTCGCGGGACGATTTTCCTCCAGGCCGATCACGGCCCGGTGGCGTTTCGGAATATCCGAGTTCGGCCCTTGCAGCTTCCCTCGAATTAGCGAACCGGGGCTTTATATCCCCGCAGACCGAATGGCTAACATTCAAGGATGAATGGTGATTGATTCATCCGCGCCGGAGATCGATCACACCGGCACGGCACGGTCTGTTCTCTCTATTGCTGCTGCTGCCCCTGCTGTTGGCGATAGCTGTTCTGCCCGCTCATGAAGCGGGGGCGCGCCGCCGCCCGTTCGGATTGGACCCACGAGGCACTTGACCAGGGGGCCTGGATGGCGGAAACGCTCGTCCAATCGACCGGGATGCGGGAGATCGGCTCGACCTTGACGCTGACCGAGATATTCTCGTCTCCGCTCCCCTTCCAAACTCCTCGATTCGGCGGGACGTCGGAGTAGTCGCGCCCCACCGCCAGCATGATGAAGGATTCATCGATGAAGGTGCCCCGCGTCGGGTCGAGGTCGACCCAGCCGAGAGGCCCGGCGTACACCTGGCACCACGCGTGAGTGGCAAGCTCGCCGACATCGCTGACATAGCCGCTCACATAGCGCGCCGGCAGACCCAGGCTGCGGCAAGCACCGACGAACAAATGGACGAAATCCTGGCAGACCCCTCGATTGAGTTCGAGGACTTCGCTCACCGGCGTTCTCGCGGTCGTGACCTTCTTCTCGTAGGTCAATCGACCTTTCACCGCCTCCATGATCCGTCGGATGAACGCCCCCATCGAATCGGCCGGGCCGCTCAGCGGATCGATGAACTCCAGGAGTGCCGGGCAGGACTGGACCAGGGGACTTGGGAGGAGGTATTCGCCCGCTTCGATGACCTTGAGATCGTCATGATCGGGGTCCCAGGGGATCTCCGTCAGTCGCGGCTCGACGCTGGGGCGATGCGTCCGGACGACCGAAGACGCCCAGATGACCAATTCGCGGTAGGGGGTCAGGACGTTGAACAGGTCGACCCGATTGCCGAACCCATCGCGATTGATCGTCACGGGAGCCGAAGGGGTGATCTTCAGCCGATAGCCGAGATTGGTCTGATTTTCATCCGAGGGAGGAGACATCCGCACCTCGAAGACCGTTTCGCAGACAGGTTCGGAATAACTGAGCTTTGTTTCATGCTGGATGAGGAAGAGCATGGCATTCTCTTTTTGATGGCGGATTTCTTTATTTGCCTTCAGGCGTTTGAAGATCGAATCAGGTACAAAAATAGGATTGCTGGACTTCGCGGCCGACGCGGCTACAGGTTTGTTCGATTTCGCCGAGGAACGACAGGAGCCCTCGTTCGAAGATCTCCTCGACGCCGATATAGCGCAGATCGCTGTCGAGGCGTCCCAGGAGCCGCTCGGCCTGGCAGGCGTCGCCATAGTCGTCGTCATCTCCGCCGGAGATCTCCTGGAGCGAATCCCGGCAGCGTGCCACGCAATAGCGGATCGACCTCGGAAAATCCGGGTTCAGGACCAGGAACCGGACCACCCCTTCGGGATCGATTCGATCGCTCTCCGTCCGGAGATAGGCGGCATACGCCGAGCAGCTCCGCAGGAGGCTCGCCCATCGCACCAACTGGATGGACGCCTCCCAGCTTTGCTGGGGATTGTTCAGGCTCATGCACTTGGCGAAAAGGATGCGGCCGATCACCTCGGCTCGTTCCAGATGGAGGCCCACCTGGAGGAAGTGATAAACCTCGTCGCGAGGGAGGCTCTGCACGATCATCCCTTCGACCAGGACGCAGGAACGGGTGATCTTCGTGTAGAAGCGATACGGACTGGAAACGAACCGCTCCTGAGCTCGCCTTCCCGAGAGGTAAAGGTACAGGCGATTGATTTCGCTCCAGATGTCGACCCCCAGCGTTTCCTGAGTACCCTTCGCATTCTCCCTCGCGTGGGCGACCATGCTCAGGATCGATTGCGGATTCGCCCGATCGAAGGTCAGGAATCGGAGGAGGTTGTCTCGCTCGGACTGTTCCGCGGAGATCCCCCGGCCGTTGCTCCGCGCGGGCCGTTTCGAGGAGCGGTAAGCCTCTCCGCAAGAGAGGATGGAGAGTGCGATCTCCACGGGGGCGGAGCCGTCGTTCACGGAGATGTCGGCGGCGTCGAGTTCCAGGAACATCCCGATATCGAGGAGGCGGGCCACGTTCTCGGCACGTTCGAGGTAGCGACTCAACCAGTAGAGATTTTCAGCGACTCGGCTCAGCATTTCAGGACCTCCCCATCGCGATCGGATCGACGGCCGAGTGGGCCTCCGGAGAGGCATGATCGTGGAGGACCCAGGTGTCCTTCGTGCCTCCTCCCTGAGAGCTGTTCACGACCAGGCTCCCTTTCGGGAGGGCGACACGCGTCAAGCCGCCGGGCATCACCACGATCTCCTCGCCGTAAAGGACGAACGGGCGAAGATCGATGTGCCGCCCATCGATGTGGTCCTCGACGAAGGTCGGATGGCGGCTCAGCGAGATCGTCGGCTGGGCCACGTAACCGCGCGGGTTCGTCTCGATCTTGCGCGCGAATTCCTCGCGTTGCTTGGCCGTCGAGGCGGGTCCGATCAGCATCCCGTAGCCCCCGGAGGCATCGACCGCCTTGACCACCAGAGACTCCAGGTTGGCCAGGATGTGCTGCTTATGGGCGGGGATCAGGGGACGGAAGGTTTCCACGTTCGCCAGAATCGGCTCTTCCTTCAAATAATACTTGATGAAATCCGGGACGAACGGATAGATCCCCTTATCGTCAGCAACCCCGGTCCCCAGGCCGTTGGCCAGGCCGACGTTGCCGGCCCGGTAGGCCCCGACCAACCCCGCCACCCCGAGCATGCTATCGGGGCGGAAGGATAGGGGATCGAGGAAATCGTCGTCAACGCGGCGATAGATCACGTCGACGCGTTTCAGCCCCTGGGTCGTCCGGCGGAAGATTTGCCCCCGGTCCAGGACGAGGTCTCTCCCCTCCACAAGCTCCACTCCCATCTGACGGGCCAGGAAGCTGTGCTCGTAATAGGCCGAGTTGTAAATGCCCGGGGTGAGGACCACGATCGTCGGGTCGTCGCATCCCAGGGGGGCGATATTCCGGAGGTTCTTGAGCACATAGCTCACCCCCGACGGGGTGCGGCAGTTGTCCTCCAGGACGAGAAAACTCCCGTCCGCGTCTCGAATCAGGTCGATGCCCGAGACGTGAATATAGATATCCTTCGGGGCCTGGAGCCCGACGCATTCGCGGCGATAGCCGGAGGCCCCGAACACGAGATCCGAAGGGACGACCCGATCCTTCAGGATCAGCCGTTCGTGATAGACGTCGTGGATGAACAGGTTCAGCGCGCGGACGCGCTGCTTCAAGCCCCGTTCGATCCGGTCCCATTCCGGGCCGGAAATAATTCGCGGGATCGGGTCGAAAGGGATGATCTGCTCCACCCCTTTTTCGCGACCATAGACCGTGAACGTGATGCCTTGATGGCGCCTGATCAAATCAGCAAGCTTATGGCGTCGCTCTAATTCGGATAAGCCAAGCGTCTGGAGTCGTTCATGGAGCGCGGAATAGTGCGGGCGGGGAGAGCCGTCCCCCTGAAACATTTCGTCGTAAGCCTGGAGATGGTATTGACCAAACAAATCGCTCGTTTCAGTGTCGTTCATGGGCCTCGGGAGCATCAATTGGGCCAATTGAAATCAAGGACGATGTGACGAATGAACCCGCGACGCCTGGAGCTGGAGGCGAAATCGCAATTCCAGAAGGACTGTCTCAAGTTTGAGTGGAGCAGGTGCTGGCTGACCGCGGAGATTGACGATCATCTGCTCGCGAGTCGGAGCATTCAATTCGAAAAAAATCATCGAGGCCGAAGAAAGCGGCCCTGGATGCGGAGGGGAGAGGCGCACCACAGGTATCGAGATATTATTGTTCTAACAGCGTCGAGGCCTCGCCGCCAGCCCGAAATACCTGGCGGTCTAACAAATGAGCGTCGCCGGGGTTATGATGGAGTAAATTGGTGTGAACCGGAGAGTTCCTCCGGTCGTTCGTATCCCACTTCGGCATGGTCTTCAATGAGACGACCAGGGACGACACTCGCGAGACATTACTACGTCGGCAATGCCATCGTCGCGGCATTGCTGTGGCTCGTGCCCTGGTCCGCCGCGGTCGGCCAAATCGAACCGGCGGTCCTCTCCGGGACTCAGTTTCTTCGGACAAGGGCAGGCAGCCAGCAGGTCGGCGAGAGCGCCATGATCGCCCTGGCCATGCTCAAGGCCGAAGTTCCCGAGCAAGACCCGTCGATTCAGGCTTGCCTGGGGAAAATCCGCGCCCGCTTCACCTCCAGCGGCTTCGTCCCGGAACGGACAGGCGGGCACGACATCTATGAGGCCGGGGTCGTCGCCATGGCACTCTCGAATTGTGAGTCGAGCGACTTCCGCGGGCTCCTCAGTTCCGTCGCCTCCTACTTGATGAACAAGCAAAAAGCCAACGGGTCGTGGGATTACAACCATCGAACCGCCGGAGACTGCTCCATCTCCCAGTACGCGATTCTCGGCCTCTGGGAAGCCGACAATTCCGGGGTCTCCATCCCGCCTTCGGTCTGGGACCGGGCGGCGCAATTCTATCTGGCCAGCCAGAAGAGTGATGGAAGCTGGAATTATCATCCCGACGAGAACAATACGATCTCGACCATCTCCATGACCGCCGCGGGGGTGGGGAGCCTGCTGATTTGCCGGCGGCAGCTCCTGAGCGTGAACGAGATGAAGCAGGGGATCAACCCCGCCCTCATTCCTGGTCGCCGGAGGCCCCCAGGTGAACTTCCAGGCGAAAACGACCATCGGCAAGCTCGACGAATCGATTCGGAGGGGCCTGGCCTGGCTCGCGGGACGATTCAACGCGAAAAAGTCGCCGCTCGTGGGACAATCCATTTACTACGGTCTCTACGGCATCGAGCGAATCGGCGCCCTCGCCGATCGCCAAACGCTCGGCCGCATCGATTGGTTCGAGCAGGGCAGGTCGTTCATCAATA
>CALKTZ010000385.1 GCA_937997355.1 uncultured Planctomycetales bacterium
TCTAGAGAATATTTGATGCCGAATACAGCGGATGTGCTTGCGGGCGAGTTGGTTCGGTGGGGAGTCCGCGCCCTTTTCGGGATGCCGGGGTCGCACTCGACGACGATCTATGACGCGATCCATCGGCAAGGAGAAATCGAAACGTTTCTCCTGAGAAACGAACAGGCCGCCGCGTTCGCGGCCGACGGTTACGCTCGGGTCTCCGGCAATCCGGGAGTCGTTTGCACGACGGCGGGTCCCGGCGCCACGAACGCCTTGACGGGAATCGCGGAAGCCTGGGCCGACTCGATCCCCGTCCTGCTCGTCTCCGGCCAGGTCAACCTCGACGCGGTCGACCGTGAACGGGGCGACTATCACGAGATCGACCTCGATTCGATTTTCCGTTCCGTCACCAGTTGGCGAGGCACGTTGCGTCGTCCCGGCGAAGTCGCGGCCATGGTGGGCCGGGCATTTCAGGCGATGACAGCAACTCGAAGACGCCCGGCCGCCCTCTTTCTTCCTCAAGACCTTGCGCGAGAAGAGTGTCTGCTCGACACCGAATCATTGCACTTTGCGTCACCGGCAAACGGTCCGATCCCCGATGATGCCATTGCGCGAGGTGCCGGGCTTCTCAGATCGGCCGAGCGTCCGATCATCCTCGCGGGGGGCGGGGCACTCTGGGGGAATGCCGAGGATGAAATTCGGGAGCTTGCCGAACGGCTCAACGCCCCGGTCATCACGACCCTCAACGCCAAGGGATTGATCGACGAACGATCTCCCCTTTCGCTCGGCCATGGACGATCGGTCCGAGCCAAGGCCCTGCTCCCTCATGCCGATGCGATGATCGCGATCGGCTGTCGATTCACCGAGGTTTTCAGCGACTGGCGACGGATGGTGGTTCCCAGGAATCTGATTCAGGTCGATCTCGATCCGAGTCAGATCGGCCTCCATTATCCCGTCACGATCGGGATTGTGGCCGATGCGAAGGAGGCCGTTTCACAGATCGCAAAGGCAGTCGCATCAGCACCCGGGCAAAGAAATTGGGGAGAGCATTGGGAACTCGCCCGCAAGCTCCAGCATCCCAGGCCGGAATGGTTCACCGATGCCTGCGAGATGGGTTATCGGATGCAGGCCGATTGGCCCTCTTATCGATCACGCCGATTCTTCTATCCCTCGAACTACATCACGCTCGGCTGGGCGTTCCCGGCCGCGGTCGGTGCCGCCGTGGCCCTTCGCGACCGTCATGTGGTCTCGGTCAGCGGTGATGGCGGCTTCGTGATGACATCGCAGGAACTCGCCACCGTCGCTCGCTACAAGCTCCGGGTCATCGCCCTGGTTCATAACGATTCGAACTATGGCGCGATCAAGAATATCCAGCGACGAAATCATCAGGAGCGTTACATCGACGTTGAGCTGAACAATCCGGATTTTCTCGCGCTGGCTTCCGCGTATGGGGTTCCGGCGGCTCGGGTAAGAACGGACGCGGAACTACAGAATGCGATCCAGGACGCACTCGAGCGGAACGGCCCCAGCCTGATTGAAGTCCCCGATGATTGGCGGTTCCTTCGCGACGTGGCCGTCCCCGTCGATCCCCCGGCAGTATCCTAGAAATCACGCGTGTA
>CALKTZ010000386.1 GCA_937997355.1 uncultured Planctomycetales bacterium
ATCCGTCCCCCTTGCCAATGGGGACTACGGGGGGTGGATGAGGCATCGGCTTTTTTCATCGAAGAGATCCCCCCTCCGACGAGGGGGGACGTGATTTTATGCCGAGCCGATGATGCAGCCGGGTGCCACGGGTCTTCAGACCCGTGCAGCATATCCTTGAGACCGGGAGCACGGGTCTGAAGACCCGTGGCACCCAAAAAAACCGAATCGGCATTCTTTCCGATCCTGTCCCCATCGCGAGAAGCTCACTCAACCATGGGGCCTCGCCTGCTCGCCGATCTGATCGTCGTATTTCATGCCGCCTGCGTGGCCTTCGTCATACTTGGCCTGTTGGCGATCCTGCTGGGGATCGTCTTCCGCTGGGGCTGGGTGCGGAACTTCTGGTTCCGACTGATCCACCTGGCGTATATCGCGTTCGTCGTGTTCGAGGCCGCCATCGGCATGGACTGCCCCCTGACGGAGTGGGAAAATCGACTCCGAGAAGCCGCCGGGGAGGAGGGCTACCCGGGGGACTTCATCGGCTACTGGGCGCACCGGCTGATCTACTACGAGGCCGAGCCCTGGGTGTTCACGATCGTCTATGTGCTGTTCGGCGGGGCCGTCCTCGCCACCTTCCTCCTCGCCCCCCCGCGCTGGCCGAAACGATCCGCGCCGGCCACATCGGCGACGGCCCCCACGCCCCCATCGACCTGATCGAATCGTAGGTCTCCATCGGTTTCTCGGCGGGTCGGTAGGCCACCGCCGAGCGGAAGCCTTGCGCGCTCACAGGTCCCGGCGGGCTCGCCGCGTCGTTCGAAACGCCGAGAGGCAAGACTCCGGATGGAATCCTGCCTCTCGTTCGATGGATCGAGATCAATCCGGCCGGGTCAATCGATCACTCGGTCCCTTTGCCCGCGGCGACCGGGGCGGGGGCCGAGTCGGGATAACGGGCGTAGGCCGGGCCCTTCTCGGCGAGGGCTTCGAGCGCCTCGGTGCTGATGCGAACCTCGGCCTCGATGTGGCTCTTGAAGCCGGTCCCGGCCGGGATCAGGTGGCCGAGGATGACGTTCTCCTTGAGCCCGACGAGGTAGTCGGACTTGCCGGCGAGCGCGGCCTCGGTGAGGACCTTGGTGGTCTCCTGGAAGCTGGCCGCCGAGATGAAGCTGTCGGACGACACCGCCGCCTTGGTGATCCCCAGGAGCTGGGTGCTCGCCGCGGCCGGCTTGGGCCGGATCCACTCGGCCTTGCGCTGACCGTTGGCCTCGAGCTGGAGGTTTTCCTGCTCGAAGTGGTCGCGGGGCACGATGTCGCCGATCTTGTATTCGCTCTCGCCCGGGTCCTTGATCTTGATGCAGTTCATGAGCTCCAGGTTGACGCGGCGGAACTCGAACTTGTCGATGATCGAGCCGGGGAGCAGGCCCGTGTCGCCGACCGAGTCGACCCGCACCTTGCGGAGCATCTGGGCGATGATGATCTCCAGGTGCTTGTCGTCGATTT
>CALKTZ010000387.1 GCA_937997355.1 uncultured Planctomycetales bacterium
GGCATCCTCCACCACCTGTTCGGCTGGATCGGCAATCGCCGCAACACCAAGCAGATGATCGAGGTCAATCGCTACAGCAAGATCTACGCGATCAAGTACTACATCCTCGTCGCCATGCTGGCGATGGCCGCCCTCTGGATCATCCCCCCCGCGATCAACACCCCAGGCCAGGTCTGGGAGGCGTATACCGGCAACGACCTGAAATCGACCGGGATCTCCCGCGTCTTCGCGTCGGTCGGCACGGGGATCTCCCGGGCCGCCGAGGAGAGCAAGATCGGCAACAGCACGCTCCAGATCGGGCTGCTCGACCCGATCGCCCTGACCGTCCGATCGATGACGACCAGCGTCCTGCCGACGGTCCACATGGCCAGCGAGAGCATCTACACCGAGCCCCGCGAATACTGGCTGGGCTGGATCGTCGGCCTGATCTTCTTCGGCTTCCTGCTGGCCAACTGGTGGATCCCTCGGTTCTTCTGCCGGGCGGTCTGCCCGCTCGGGGCCTTGCTGGGGCTCTTCAGCCGGTTCTCCCTCTGGCGGATCGACCGCGACCCGGTCCGCTGCACCGATTGCGACCTCTGCCTCAAGAGCTGCGAGGGGGCCAGCGACCCGCACAAGGATTTACGCAAGAGCGAATGCTTCGTCTGCCTCAACTGCATCGAGGACTGCCCGCACGACGCCCTCTCGTTCCGGTTCCTGCCGCGCAAGGCCAGCCAGATCACCTATCCCGAGGTGGGGCGTCGCCAGTTGATGATGGCGGGCCTGTTCGGCCTCCTCTTCTTCCCGATGACCCGGCGATCGGGGGGGGTGAAGAAGAATTTCAGCAAATTCGTGATCCGGCCGCCGGGGTCGGTGGCCGAGGACGAATTCCTCCGCCGCTGCATCAAGTGCGACCAGTGCATCCGGGTCTGCCCGACCAACGTCCTCCAGCCGGCCATGTTCGAAGCTGGGCTCGAAGGGCTCTGGACGCCGATCATGATCTCCAAGATGGGCTGGTGCGAGCTGAACTGCACGCTATGCAGCCAGGTCTGCCCGACCGGCGCCATCCGGGAAATCTCGATCGCCGAGAAGCTCGGCACCGGGCCGTTCGAGGCCAAGGGGCCGGTCAAGACCGGCACCGCCTTCTACAACCAGGGGCGATGCCTCCCCTGGGCGATGGACACGAGCTGCGTCGTCTGCGAGGAGGTCTGCCCGGTCAGCCCGAAGGCGATCTTCACCCGCAACGTCGAGGTGACCAGCCGCTACGGGGGGACGCTCGAACTGAAGCGCCCCTACATCGACCCGGAGCGGTGCATCGGCTGCGGGATCTGCGAGCACGAATGTCCCGTGAAGGACGATCCGGCGGTCTATGTGACGGCGATCGGCGAATCCCGCGACAAATCCCGCTCGCTCCTGCTGTCGCTGGTGGAAGGCGAAGCGCAGGATTGGGTCTCGATCTGAATATCTGTTGAGAGAGAACCAAGATTCGGTTGTAAGACCTTCGCCATAGCCCGGAAATCATACCGCCCCCTTAACGAGGGGGGCCGCGGGGGGTGGATGAGGCACAGGCGTTGCATCGAAGAACCCCCCTGTATCCCCCCTTGTCAAGGGGGGAAGTGATGGGACGAATTCTGTAGGGTGACGAATCGGATGATCGACGAAGCTGCGATGCGACGGACCATGGGCCTAGGCGCGAAGCGGCCGGCGATCCTCGTCGCCCTCGTCGTCTGGGGCCTGGCCTGCGGTTGGTGGGCATGGGGTCCGTTTGCGTCTTCGGCGAGGGGGCAGTCGTCGACGATCCCCGCTCCCGCGCCGAAGGGGACGGCCGATCCGGGAGGAAGGCCCGATTCGGCGGATCAGCCCCCCCCCCACGACGAGGCCCAGGAATCGTTCCTGATGTGGATGTACCGGGCCTCGGGCTGGATCGGCGTCGTGATCGTCGTGATGTCGTTCTATCTGATCGCCCTGATCGTCTGGATGGCGGTCCATTGCCGGGCGTCGGTCGCCATCCCCAGGCGGTTGCAGCGCGAGGTCCAGGAGATGCTGGACCAGAAGATGTACAGCGAGGCGTATCACCGGCTGACGGGGGATCAGTCGCTCCTGGCCCGGGTCCTCGCGGCGGGTGTCCGCAAGCTGCCGTCGGGGCTCGGCTCGGCCCAGCGGGCGATGGAGCTGGCCAACGAGGACGCGACCATGCAGCTGGAACACCGGACCACCTATCTGGCCACGGTGGGGACCCTCGGCCCGATGATCGGCCTGGTCGGCACGGTCTACGGCATGATCCTGGCGTTCCGGGTGATCGCGACGGAAGGGGCCTCGCCCCAGGCGAGCGAGCTGGCCCGGGGGATCTCCACGGCCCTCTTCGCGACCCTCGAAGGGATCGCGATTTCGATCCCGGCGATCTACTTCTATGCCCTGTTCCGCAACCGGATCGCCCGGCTGTCGCTGGAGGCGGGGATCGTGGCCGAGCCCCTCCTGGAGCAATTCGCGCCGGGGGTCCGGCTGATGTCGGGCGGCTCGGCGACGGTCTCCGCGCAGCCGGTGCCCGCCGCGACTCCTCCGCCGGTCTCGACGATGCCGGTCCATGTCCCGGCACCGCCGCCGAGGCCGTATCCGAATTCCAATCCGGCCGCCGCGCATCCCCATCCGTTCGCCGTCAGCGCGGCCCTGGCGTCCTCTTCGTCGCCATCGTCGTCGAACCCCGAGAATCCCGGAGAGGCTCGTCCCGCCCTGCCCCCGGGAGATTGAACCGGGCGGCCATTGATTTTGACGGATTGGCCGCGAGACGACACAAAATCCGCAAAGGGATAAAGGGACCATCATCCATGGCGGGGCGGAAGCGAAAGAGAGACGTCGGGGTCTTGAACCCCAACCTCACGCCCTTGCTGGACATGGTGCTGCAATTGATCACCTTCTTCATGATGCTGATCCACTTCGGGGCCAAGCTCGAAGGCTCGGCGAAGGGGATTCGGCTGCCGGTCGCCCCGGCCGCGCTGCCGGGGCGGGACCTGGCGTTCGACCGCCTGGCGGTGGGGCTTGACGTCCGGGGCCAGTTGCTCATCGACGACCAGCCGTTGGACGCCGAAGCCACCCGCTCCTGGTGGGCCAACCAGGCCAGGCTGCGAAGGGCGGGCCTGGAAACGCTCGACGCCTCCGCCTCGGTCGGCGTCGGGGAGGAGTTGCCCACATTGGTCATCCTCCGGGCCGACAAGGACGTTTCCTTCGGCGCCGTCCGGGGGGTGCTCATGGAGGCCCAGGGCCGGGGCTTTTCGCAATTCAGCCTGGTCTTGCTGAGGAGGGAGCGTCGATGAGCGTCGGCTTGAATCTCCCCTCCTCGATCCCCACCCCCGGCGACGGGGACCCCTTCCGCCCTCGGCCCCTCCACGACCCCGAGACGCCCCCGGCTTCGGGACAGGCCGAGGCGCCGAGGCGCCGGAGCTTCCGGCCGGAGCCGGCCGACGAGGTCTTCATCCCGGTCGCGCCGATGCTCGACATGGCGTTCCAGCTCCTGGCCTTCTTCATCATGACCTTCAAGCCGCCGACCGCCGAGATGCACGTCGATCTCTATCTGCCGGTCGCGGCGGTCGCGATGCCCAAACAGGCCGATGGCCGCGCCCAGGCCGACTCCGCGCGGATCGAATCCGAGCTGGAGAACGACCTGCTGATCCGCGCCGAGGCCGACGAGCTGGGCGATCTCAAGTCGCTTCGGCTCAGCGAGGTCTCGATCCCCGACGCGGACGCGCTCGGGGATCGCCTCCGGCGTTACGCGCGAACCCTCGGCAACCAAACGCTCCGGGTCCGGATCGCGGCCGACGACCGGCTCCGCTACGAGCCGGTGGCGAGGGTCATCGCCGCCTGCTCGGCGGCGGGGGTGTCGTCGATCCGGTTCGCACCTCCCGGCACCGGTACGGCCGGTCCCTCCGCCGAAGCACCGAAGGCGGGAGGATCGCCATGACCGGATGGAACTGTTCCGTTCGGCGGTGGCCTCTCGACTCCGCCGAAATGCCCGATTCTGTTCGGCGCGGGTCTCCCCACCCCGCCGAAACCACCGACCGAAGGTCTCCGAGTTCTTGCGGTTGCATCGGCCCGCGATCAGCAATCTCCCTCCCTTACCAAGGGGGGGTGGATGAGACAGCGGTCCCTCATCGGAAAAACTCCCCCCTGTTTCCCCCCTCCGAGAGGGGGGACGTATTTTTATGTTTGATACGTGAAGGCGCTCGGGCTTCGCTCCGGCTCGGCCGGCGGATCGCGATCGTTTTCCTGATGGCCTGGATCGCCGGATCGGCCTCGGCCCTCGCAGACGACCCGGCCAATCAATTGACCCTCGCCGATCTGGCGGGCTATCACGCGGCCCTGTCCGGGAAGGCGACCGCCGAGAATGCCCGCGAAGGCGATCCCCCCGTCGCGGTGAGCTTCCGCGACCTCTGGGACAGGGCCGAGGCGTTCCGGGGCCGTCGGGTCTCGGTCCGCGGCCGGATCGAACGGATCTTCCGGCAAGGTGCGGTCGGCCAGTTCCCGGCGCTTGTGCAAGCCTGGACGTACTCGCCCGCGGGAGACCCGTTCTGCCTCGTCTACGCCGATCCGGGAATTCGCAAGGACGAATCGAAGTCTCCGAAAAACCAGGAATTCGGCGCGGAGATTCAATTTACCGGAACCTTCCTGAAAGTCGTGGAATATCCGGCCGGGGACGGTTCGCGGCTCGCCCCGCTGATCGTGGGGGATCGCCCACCCGAGCCAATGAAGGAGAAGCAGGGGGCCTCTC
>CALKTZ010000388.1 GCA_937997355.1 uncultured Planctomycetales bacterium
AAGAGCGACGATGATGCGCTCGGGGCCTCGGATGTAGGCAAGCCGGTATGTGTCCCCGTACCGCATTTCGCCGATGAGCTCAGCTCCGAACGCGAGCACGCGCGCAACGATCGCGTCGATGTCATCGACGGCGAACATGACCCGACGAATGCCCAGCGTATTCACCGGCGCATTCACGGGGCCGAACCTGACCGCGTCGGGCGTGTGGAATTTGTCCAGCTCGATGCCCTGCCCATCGGGAGTCCGCAACATCGCGAGGGTGGCCCGGACATCCTTGAGCCCGATCAGGCTCCCGACCAAAGGCCCTTCGACCGTCGACTCGCCTTCGAGCTTGAGGCCCAGTTCGATGAAGAAAGCCTTGGTGGCTTCGAGGTCGTCGACGACGATGAGGACGTTGTCCATCCGTTGAATTGTCATGTCCTTCCTTCTTACTTCTCTCTGATCCCCGTCTTTGAGGCACGTGAAGCATCATGACGGGATTTTTGCATCATGAGGGGGGCAGGCCGGAAGGGCAAGCGGTCCCAATCGCGAAAAATCGAATCCCAGGACATCACGGATCGCGACCCGACCCGCCGTAAAATCTCGTTGTTGGCCCGGCCCTGGCAGCGTCCGACGCTTCCATGGATCAGGGATTCGCCCTTGTGTATGGTTAGCTGTTGCGCGAGGCCGAGAAATGAGGACTCGCACCTCATGCCGAAATTGAAGGATCGTGATGCTCGACGATTTGATGGGAGGATGATCAATTGAGATCCTGGATTCTCTCCGCGGTCTTGCTCGGATTCCTCGGATACGCCCCTTGCGGACGAGCTGCCGACGACGCCGACCTGCCGGCCGACATCATCCGCGTTCGCGACATCCCCTACCGAGACGGCGGGAGCGGCAAGGGGAGTACTTCCTGGAAGCTCGACCTCGCCGTGAGGAAGGGAATTCCGACCAGGCCGAGGCCGGGGATCGTGGTCATCCACGGGGGAGGCTGGCTCGAAGGAGACAAGTCGAGCTTCGCGTCCCGGGAACACAAGGTGCCGGGAAATATCATCGATTTCGCCGAGTTGGGATTTGTCGCGGTGACGATCAACTACCGGATGTCGGGCGAGGCCCCTTTCCCGGCCGCGCTCGAGGATTGCAAATCCGCCGTCCGCTGGCTGCGGGCCCACGCCGGGGACTATCATCTCGATCCGGCTCGCATCGGCGCCTATGGAAACTCGGCCGGCGGTCATCTCGCGTTGTTGCTGGGCATGGTCGGCAAGGATGCGAATCTCGAAGGGGATGGGCCGTTCCGGAACGAGTCGAGCCTGGTGCAAGCGGCGGCGAGCGATAGCGGCCCCCTCGACCTCGTCGACCAATACCAGGGGAATCGACTGCGGGAAGTGGTCAAGCGTTTCCTCGGCGGCCCCCCCGAGGCCGTACGCATTTCGCTCTACCAGATGGCGTCCCCCATCCACCGGATTACTCCCGAAACGCCTCCCCT
Organism: uncultured Planctomycetales bacterium; assembly: GCA_937997355.1. GTDB lineage: Bacteria > Planctomycetota > Planctomycetia > Isosphaerales > Isosphaeraceae > CALKTZ01. The sequence goes on from CALKTZ010000388.1 coordinate 1,469, forward strand.
GCTCCTCATCTACGGCGCGGCCGACGAACAGGTTCCGATCGAATCGGCCGATCGATTCGTCTCGGCCCTGGGACGAGCCGGGCTCCCGGATGTGAGCTACCATCGGCTTGCGTATGTGGGGCATTGTCCCCATTCGCTCGTCGGCATCCCCTATCTGCGGACAGTCGTGAACGAGTTCTTCGTCCGGACTCTGCTCCATCCGGAGTCTTCTCAAAAGATTCGCCGCGCCGGGGATTCCCGCTGAGGCCGTCCCGGAAAACGGCCAAAAATGTCGCGTCGACGCATTTGATTTCCAGGTGAGTGGAATTCTTGGGGACAATCCACAACACGGATTGTCGCCGGGAGTTCCGGGACCTACGGTTAAAGGGGAGCCGCGTCTTTTCGGGATTGGATCCGACCAGCCGGCGGCGCTCCTCGTATTCATTGATCGCCGAGGACGCCCCCCAACCCCACCCCCCGCTCATCCGGAGCATCACCCCTTCCGTGCGTAAAAAGACATCGAACCAGGACCTGCATTGGAGCCGTCAGGCCGCCAGCTACGACGAGATTTTCCTGGATCCCTACGGACCGCAGGTCGAGAATCCGTTGTGGGCCGCGCTGGATCAGATCGATGATCCGGCGAACAAGACCGTGGCCGACCTCGGCTGCGGGACCGGGCCGCTGCTGCCCCATCTGATCGAGCGGTTCGGCAAGGTGGTGGCGCTCGATTTCGCCGCCTCGATGATCAAGCACGCCCAGGAACGGCTCGGCCCCGAACGGGTTCATCGCGTCGTGTTCGAGAAGCGGCCGATGTACGAGCTGGACGACCATGCCGGGCAGTTCGACGTGGCGCTCACGATCAATTCGCTGGTGATGCCCGACGTCCGCGACATCGATCGAACGCTCCGGGCGATTCGCGCGAGCCTCAAGCCCGGCGGGGTCTTCCTCGGGATCGTCCCGTCGATGGATGCGATCCACTATCATACGATGCTCGTGCTGGACCATGCGCTCCAGGAGGGGGCGTCGTTGGAGGAGGCGGAGACTCGGGCCTCGCTTCATGTCGAGCATGCGCATTATGATTTTACATTTGGGAGGTTTCGCTTTCGCGGCCTGCGGCAGAAGTTCTGGCAGCCGTTCGAGGTCGAGTATCGGTTCGCGAAGGCGGGCTTCACGTCGGTCAGCTTGGCCAAGGTTCTCTCCCCCTGGGATGAAAACCTGCCGTGCTCGGAATCGCTCTCGCTCCAGCCGAGGAGCTGGGATTGGTTCTTCCGGGCGACGCCATGATCTGACCATGTCGGACACCCGACGGAGACAGGCATTCCATGGCGATTCAGCGAGGCAACCAGGAAGACCAGGACTCTTCGATCAAGAGCCGGGCGAATGAGGTCTTCTCGGACTCGGACGATTCCCTGCCGATCAGGTCGTTCCGCGAATACCTGGATACGACCCGGGCCACCCCGCTCTCGTTCGAGGTGAAGGGGCTGCTCTGGGTGACCGGCCTCATCGTGGCGATCCTGTTCTTCGGCGCGATCCTGCGGGTGCAACTCGGCCCTCGGCGTCGTCCCCCCCGGCCCTCGCCGCGCGCGGGGGAGTTGCCGAGCCCGGCGCAAAAGCAAGGGTCCATCCGGGCGGCCGCGAGTTTCTCGCCCGCACCCGCCCGGATGGACCCCTTGAATCTCGAATCGAGGAGAAGGATGGCCTCGTTCGGCTTGCTTTCGGATCAGGTCCCGAACTCGGGACGCCGGGTAGAAAGCTGAGACTGGAGACGCTGGATGATCGATGAGTGCATCTGCGAGACTCGCGACTCGCTCAGGTCGAGCGTGGCGCCAATCTCCTTCATGGTCAATTCTTCATAATAATAAAGGATGATGATCAGGCGTTCGTTCCGGTTGAGCCCCTTGGTCACCATGCGCATCAGGTCCTTGCGCTGGAGGCGACGGGTGGGGTCTTCCCCCTTCTTATCCTCGAGGATGTCGATCTCCCGGACATCCTTGTAGCTGTCGGTCTCGTACCACTTCTTGTTGAGGCTGATGAGCCCGACGGCGTTGGCGTCCTGCGACATCTTGTCGAACTCTTCGAGCGGCATCCCCATGTGCTCGGCGAGCTCGGCGTCGGTCGGAGGGCGGCCGTGCCTGGCCTCCAGCCCCTTGCGGGCCTCTTCCATCTTGGTCGCCTTGGACCTGACGAGTCGAGGAACCCAGTCCATCGTGCGAAGCTCGTCGAGCATCGCCCCTCGGATTCGCGGAACGCAATAGGTTTCGAACTTGACCCCCCGGGTGAGATCGAACGCGTCGATCGCATCCATGAGGCCGAAGACCCCCGCCGAGATCAGGTCATCGAGATCGACCCCTTCGGGGAGGCGCTGCCAGATCCGCTCGGCATTATACTTGACGAGGGGGAGATAGCGTTCGACCAGGTAGTTCCGCAATCCCGTGGTGGGCTGTTCCTTGAACTCCCGCCAGAGTTCCATAACGTCCACGTCCACCTTGGTTGACATCCCAGACCTCCGTGTCGGCTTCGCGAGAGAAGGCACTTCCATGTGCGTTCAAGCACCGTCGATGGGCAGCGGTCGGTCGGGGGTGTGGCGTCTTCCACCCTTCGACGTCCCGAGTATGCTTCGCCTCCCGGTTTGATTCGGATCAAGCCGGGAGCGGCCACATCGTCGGCGCTCTTCCTCTCGCCGTCCAAGGAACCAGATCCCTATCTCTTATCGGACAATCGGCCCAATCGCCTTGAGCCGTACTACCGAAACAATCCGAAAATGCCCGATCACATGACTGCATTCTCCTCGAAGAGTTGATCGTGATCCCGATCGTCGGCCGAGAAGCCGGTCCCGGCGCCCGGGGGATTCTCCCCGAGCGACCCCGCCACGGCCGAAACCGGCCGCGCGGCGGATGTTGCGCGGAGCGGCCCGTGAGGGGCGTTCGCGGTTCCCTTCGAATCGCGAGCGATCGATGCCGCGCGATTCTTCATCCATCGCCTCAGGCCATCAGCTTGATCGGACATCCTCATTCCTCTTTCACCAGGTCCCCCGTCGGGCCATCCCCGGCCGCGGGTTGATTCGAGCGACTCGGACTCGCGTCCCGTTGATACTCACGCGGATCGATGGCGGGCGTCGCCTTCCGCGATCCGCTCATGAAATGGTTTCCAGCCCCAGGATCAGCCGCGCCAGTCGTCGTCGATCGGCCGGCTCGAAGTCGTCGGGGACCGCCTGCCCCGTGGTGACGTAGCTGATCGGCCGGTTCGCCTGGCCGAGCACGGCGAGGACTCCGCCGAGCCCATCGGCCTCGTCGAGCTTGGTCAGGATCAGGCGATCCGCCTGGATCGAGGCGAATCGCTCGACCGTCGCCCGGAGGCTCTTCTGGCCGGCGACCGCGCTCAGCACCAGATGAATCTCGTCCGGCCGGGCTTCGCCCAGGAAGTCGGCAAGCTCCTGGATGCGGGGCTCGTCGCGCGGGGCTCGGCCGGCGGTGTCGACGAAGACCAGATCGACCGCGCCCAGCCCTTCCAGCGCCCGGGCCATCTCGCCGGGATGATTCACCACGGCGAGCGGGAGGTCGATGATCTCGGCGTAGGTCCGCAACTGCTCCACCGCCGCGATCCGGTAGGTGTCGACCGTGACCAGGCCGACGCGGATTCCTCGCGTTAATTTGAAATTGGCGGCCAACTTCGCCACGGTCGTCGTCTTGCCGACCCCCGTGGGGCCGACCAGCGCCACGATCCTCCGGATGCCCGCGATCGCGCGGATCGGCGGCGCGATCGGGATGCACAACTCAAGGGCCGCGCAGAGGGCCGCCTGGACCGCGTCGGCCTGATGGATCTGCCCGGGTTCCAGGGTTTCCACGATGTGACGCACCAGCCGGCGCGCCAGGACCTCGGGGACATCAGCTTCGATCAACTGCGCGTAGGTCGATACCAGCTCGGTGGGAAGCTCGGGGAGCAGGTGATCGATGAAGCCGTGACGGCTCAGATCCTCGACCATCGCGTGCAATCGGCCGAGCTTCTCGCCGAACACCGACCGCAGGCCATCGGACGTCATGGACGTCTCGTTTCGGGGCGCCTCGTAATGCGAAGCCGGTGACTCGCCGTTCACCTTGATCGACGGAATCGTTTCGCCGTTCGGAAGCCGGTCGGCAGCCGTCACCTCGACAAGCTCCCGCGTCCCCAGGCCGAACAGGCGACGGTGCCGCACCTCGCGCGAGGCCAGGATGACGGCCTCGCCCCCAAGGTCGCGGCGGACGCGCGTGAGGGCCTCCTTCATCGTCCTGGCCCGGTAAATCTTGGCGTGCATCAATTCCCCCCCGACACGAGGAACGACGTCTCGCGAGACGATCGGCGCATCGGCACCCGCGCCCGATCGGTTTGACTCCCCTGCGAAATGCCGGCGATATTCGGTGTCATGCCATCATCTCCGTGGTCGAAAATGTGGAGACGTCATCGGGCTCTTCCTCGATCACCGTGCCGAGAATCTCGAACGGGGTGTCGCGAGGGATTTCGCGCTGGCTGAGCACCACGAGCCTCGGCAAATCGGCCCGCGTCATGTCCTTGAGCACGGCCCGGGCGCCGGCGGAGGTCCGGATCAACGGCGTGTGCCCGGTCTCGACGAGCGAGCCGACCGCCATGGCGACGGCCCGGACGATGCTGCCGGTCATCTCCTCGCCAAGCTCTTCATCGGGGCGGGCGTCGGGCCTACCGCCGATGGCCGCGAGCCGGTCGTCGATGCTGCCGGCGAGCGTCACCAGCCGCAATCGCCCGTCGCTCTCGCGATACTTCTCGGTGATCTGTCGTGCCAGGCCGCGGCGGACCAGTTCGGTCAGCTCGCCGATGTCCTTGGTCTTGCCCGCGTGCGCCGCGAGGGTTTCCAGGATGGTTTCCATGTCGCGGATGCTGACCCGTTCCCAGAGCAATTTCTGCAAGATCTGCTGAAGTTCGCCCGCCCTCAGGAGGCCGGGGACCACCTCCGCCACCAGGGTCGGGGCGGTGGCCCGCACCCGGTCGAGCAGGCGTTCCGCCTGTTCGCGGGTCAGCAGCTCGTCGGCGTGGTCGAGGATGATCTCGCCGAAGTGGCCCGCCAGCACGGCCGGGGCTTCGAAAATGCGACACCCCGAGAGTTCGGCGACCTCGCGTCCCTCGGCATGAATCCAGACCGCGGGCTGGCCGGTCACGGGATCGACGCCGTCTCGGCCATCCGGGCGGACCTGGAGTTCCGAGGGAGGAACCGCCAGGAGCCTGCCCGCGTAGGCCGTCCCCTGGCCGACGACGGTTCCTCGAATCTTCACCCGGTATTCATTGGGACCGAGCCCGATTTCGTCGTGAATTCGCACCTGGGGGACGATGAGCCCAAGCTCGCGGGCGACGCTCTGGCGGACCGTGCGAAGTCGCTCCAGCAAGCTGCCTCCCCTCGTGGAATCGGCCAGTCCGATGAGCCGAAATCCGATCTCCAGTTCGAGCGGATCGACATGGAGTAGGTCTTCCATCCGCTCGCTGGGAGCTTCGCTCATCGTCGGCTTTGATGCAGGAACCTCGGCCGGCGCGGCGGGACGCGGCTCCTCGGGGGTTGCCGAAGAGACTGCCGCCGCATGGATGGTTTTCCGGGGACGTGCCGTTTCCGTGCCGCCGCTCGTCGCGGCCTCGACGGGGCGCGATTCCCCGTCGCGTTGCCAGATCGCCCCGGCGGCAAGGCAGCCGGCCAGCGCCAGCAACGGCAGTTTGGGGAGCGGCGTGAGGGCCAGCATGCCGAGGAACACAGCCGACATGGCCAGGACGCCGGGATTCGAGAAGAGTTGGCCGGTCACGTCACGCCCGAGATCGGTCTTCGAGGACGACCGGGTCACGATCAGCCCCGCCGCCAGCGAGATCAGGAACGCCGGGATCTGGCTGACCAGGCCGTCGCCGATCGTCAGCTTGGTGAAGACTTCCAGCGACTTGCTCAGGCTCATCCCATACTGGAAAGTCCCCAGGATAAGTCCGCCGCAGATGTTGACGAACAGAATCACCACACCGGCAACGGCATCCCCACGGACGAACTTGCCGGCACCATCCATGGCGCCGAAGAAGTCGGCCTGGCGGTAGACCTCGTCGCGTCGGCGGTGTGCTTCGTGCTGGTCGATAATGCCGGCGTGCAGGTCGGAGTCGATGGCCATCTGCCGGCCGGGCAAGCCGTCGAGCATGAACCGGGCGGCAACCTCGCTGATTCGGGTGGCCCCTTTCGTGATCACCACGAACTGGATGACGACGAGGATCGCGAACAGGATCGCCCCGACCATGAGCTGACCCCCGGCCACGAACTCCCCGAACGCGCGGATGACCCCCCCCGCGGCATCCAGCTCCTTGGTCCCCCCTTCGGTGAGGACCAGTCGGGTGGTCGCCACGTTGAGGACGAGCCGGGTTAGGGTCGTGGTGAGCAGGATCGTCGGGAAGGCGCTGAATTCCTGCGGAGTGCGGATCGACAGCGTCGTCAGGAGTACGAGGACGGCCAGGGTGAGATTCGCCGACAGCAGGACGTCGAGGAGCGACGACGGGATGGGGACGACGAAGACGAGGATCGCGCCGATCATCGTGACCGGCAGGATCAAGCCTGAAAGTCGACCCCAGCCGGATCCGTCTTGTTCCGACGACGCTGTGACGGGCATCCCCTAACCTTTCGTGTACTCGGACGATCAGAATCGTTGCGCGTGGACTTCTCGCAAAGGGGCCTCTATCCCTTCGCCAGAGGGCGCGGGGTTCCCCTCAATCCTGAACCGCCGAACTTTCCGGGCCGAGTCGCCATGGTCGAGCCAGGATCACAATCCTGGGATTCGCCCCACCCGATCGGCGAGAGACTGTCGATGTGTGGCGGGGACGATACCGCCGATCGGGGAGTCTGTCCAGAGAATCCTTACGTGGTTCCGAGCGGTTTTCTATAACGCCTGCACGGGGCCGGTTGCGCGATCAACCGGCCAGAGACTCGCAAGCTCGACGCCGAGATCCACCGGGACCGGCATCGAGGCAAATTCCTTGCGCGCGAGCCGCCGCGCCAGCCCCGGGGCGATCACCTGGGGGAGCTTGGCATGATCGACGGCGCGTCTGAGCCTGGTTGCCGGTTGACCCGAGAGGGCCGAGCGGACGAAGACCTTTCGCGGCGGCGGTCCACCCGAGAGGATCACCACCATCCCCCCGTCTCCGATCAGGGCCAGGCTCGCACCGGCGAGTAACTCGGCCCCATCGTTTCGCCAGGCGTTGGCGATCTGGCGGCGGCGGGACCGGAGCGAGAGATCCCCTTCCACCAATTGCTGATCCTCGCGCTGCTGCTGGGGGGTTGTTTGCAGCATCGCCTCGAACCGCCGATGGCGCAGGAAATAATCCACCAGGCCGAGCACAACCAGCAACATCGCCAGGACGATCGACTGTTGAAACAGGATCGATCCGGCGGATCGCGCCAGGTCGGCGATTTCCAGTTGCGAAGAACGGAGCAGGTCGACCCAGACCGTGCGGATCGTCCAGATTCCGACGCCGATCAAGGCCCCCGATTTGACGACACCCCAGACGTTGCGCTCAAACCTCGCCCCCAGGCCCGAGCTTCCGCCGAGGTTCCAGAGTCGCGTGAAGTCGGGGGCGATGTGATGGGGCGTCCAGAGTCCGCGAACCTGGAACTGGTGCGCCGCGATCGCCCCGGCCGAGAAGCCCCCCAGGATGATCGCGAATGGAACCGCGATCGCCAGGAACTGCGAACGCAGGCGTCCGATGACTTCGGAAGGGTCGGGGGTGGTGGGCAACGGTGCCGTCATCGCGTTCTGGATCAGTCCGGTCAAGCCCCCCGCCAGATCATGGGCGTAGGTGCCGAGCAGCACGACCGCCACCAACCAGCCGGCCGCCGCCGTTAGCTCCGGGCTATGGACCACAAGGCCCTGCTCGCGCGCCATCTGGCGGCGATGCTTCGAAGCGGGCTGTGTGCGATCCTCCGACATCAATTTGCCTCAATTCAATTCCACCAGGGGAGCATTCGCCAATCGTGTGCGATGGTCACCGCGATGACCGCCAGCCCGAGCCCGATCAGCGTGATCCCCAGGATCGAGCGGATCGACAAGCCGAGCGCGGCGAACGGGAGCATCGGCGCGGTGCGGGCCAGCCAGGCGAGGAGCAGCCCGACCAGGACGAGCGCGATTGCGGCCGGCGCCGCCGCCCGGAGCGCCAGCTCCAGCGACCGGCCGAGCTGTTCGAAGAGGCGCGTCGCCGACTCGGCCAGGATCAGGGCCTCACCGGGGGGGACATCGCGGTAGCTCCGGATCAGGGCGCGAACCAGGATGATCGGGCCGTCGAGCGTGAGGAAGATCGCCAGGGCGAAGAGTCCGTAAAAGTGGCCGAGCGGCGTCGATTCGTCTCCGGTATCCGGATCGAACAGGCTCGATGTGGAGAGCCCGGCCTGCGCCGAGACGATGTCCCCGGCCTGCCGCACTCCGGCGAGGATCAAGGCCCCCGACCACCCGAGCAAGGCACCCGTGAGGACTTCGGACAGGACCGCCCAGGCGACGGACGTCGGGCTGGAGGGGACGGCGATCGTCGGCGCGACCAACGGCACGATCAACATTCCTAGAAGTCCGCTCAGGCCGAGCCGGTATTGCCAGCCGAGTCCGTTGGTCGTCAGGCCGGGAGCCGTCCAGCAAACTCCCGCGATCCGCGCGAGCACCAGGCAGGCCAGGCCCGTGTTCGGCCAGATCCATTCCCAGTTTTGCGCGACGTTTGCTGGAGGCATCGACGTTCCGTATCGACGGTCAAAACCCAACGGGTCAAAGCAGGTTCGGCAGCCCGGCGATCAGCTCCGTCGTGTACGAGACCCAGCGGCCGAGCAGCCAGGGCAGGAGCAACAAGAAGACGAGCAAGACCGCCATCAGCCGGGGGACCAGGCTCACGACCGGCTCGTGCAACTGCGTGAGCGTTTGGACGACATTCACGACGAGTCCCACGATCAGCGCGATCGCCAGCAACGGCCCTCCCAGGAGGAGGGCCGTGCGGATGGCCTCGCGAGAACAGTCGATCACCTGCGCGGAATCCATGGCCGATGCTCCGATGGGCGAACAAAGTCCGGTTAACCTGCACGATCAAGGAGACGAGCCGCCCGTCGCGAAGCTCGCCAGCAGGCTCTGGGAGACCAGCAACCAGCCGTTGGCCAGGACGAACAGGATGAGCTTGATCGGCATGGCGATCGACGTCGGCGGGAGCATGAAGAGCCCCATCGCCGCCAGCACCGACGACACGACCAGGTCGATCACCAGGAACGGCAGATACAGGAAAAAACCCCACATCAGGGCCGTGGTCAACTCGCTCAGGAGGAACGCCGGGGCGAGAACACGGAACGGGAAATCCTCGATATATTCCGGCTCAACCCGGCCCGATCGGGGAGGCTCGATCTCGTCGTAGAGCGCGATCACGTAGTCGTCGTGCTGGTAGCGTTTGATCTGTCCGGCCATGAATGACTTGATCGGCCGCATGCCTCGCGTGAATGCCTCTTCGAGCCCGATATTCTCGGCCGAATATGGGACGATCGCCTCGCGATAGACCTTCTCGCCGATCGGCTCCATGACCAGGAAAGTGAGCATCAGGGCGAGGGCGGTGAGCACCTGATTGCCGGGGATCTGCGGACTCCCCAGCGCCTGGCGGAGCAGCATCAGCACGATATTGATCCGGACGAAGGCGGTGAACATCAGCAGGGCCGCCGGCGCCAGGGAGGCCATGGCGAACAGCGCGATGTTCTGGAGCGTCCCCCGCGATTCCTTCGGCACGAGTTCGACGAGAGATCGGGTGCCCGCGTGCTCGCTCGATTCGGAGGGTGGATTCGCGGTCGGCCCGGGACTCGGGCTCGGTCGCTGGGCCGGATCATTTCGCGAAGCGCCGCGGTCGGGTTGTCGTTTGGCGCGATCAGGGATTGCGGGCTTTTCGGGAGCCAATGCCCCGTTCGCGAGGGCTTGCACCGAGGGGCGCCGCTGGCCGAGATCGGCCCCGAACCCGTTCGATGCGATTGGCGGCAAAATCAGGAGCGCGAGAATGCCGATCAGCCCGGCAAGCCTGCGAGTTGTCGTGTTGAGGCTCTCGTGATTGGGTTTCATTCCTCGTCTCCCAGGCGGATGTCGAGGTGCGTGTTGCGAAGGGCTTCCGGATGAGCCATTCGGGTGACGGCTTCCGAACGGGTCGCCTGATTTCTGCCCTGTCGCTCGGGAATTCGAGAAACAGTAATCGGCGGCCTGGGAGGAAACGTCTCCTTGTGCTCCTCCGCTCCGAGCGAGCTATCGGCAAGCTCCCCCAGATACGAAGGCGCCCCCTGCGGACCCGCCCCGATGAGAAGAACTCGCCCGTCGACCCGGAGGAGATACACCGAATGTTTGGGAGAAAGGCTCACCCGGCCCACCACCTGGAGCAACGAGGAGGAAGATGGAGGTAGAAATTTCCGGGCCGCGATGCAGAGGCCGCCGCAGACCGCCAGCACCGCCGCGATCCCCGCGCCGCCGAACCACCAGCCGGCCGACCCCGATCCCTCCGCGCCGAGGATTCCCCCCGGACGTTTGCCATCCCTCGCCAGCCGCGAGATCGGCGTCCGGGGCGGGATGTCGCGTTCCGAGTCCGACGTCGATGGTGCGTTCGGTTGCAGAACCGAAGTCTCGGCCGGGGTGTCGAGGCCCGCGGCGGACGAAACGTCGGCCACCTGGATCAAGGCCGCCGCGAGGACCCCGAGGGCCAGAATCCTCGGTTTCGTGGGGACACGGATCAATCGCGTGCGGGAAAGGGTGACTCGGGGCATTTTCGGTTCCTTCGCGGCTCGAACCTGGTGCGTGGCGTTCCGGCGGTTGACGGTCGCGATCCCGACCGTCTCAATTTTTCATTCAGGCGAGCAATTCGTCCCCGCCGCTCGGTTCGGGGAGGACGATCGAGCCCTGATCGGAGAGTTCGCGGAAGCGTTCGGCGATCTCCGCCTGGGCGGCCTCGGCCTCGGCCAGCCGAAACGGTCCGAGATCCTGCAAGGTCTGACGCAATGAGAAGGCCGCGGCGGGCTGCAACGCATCGAGGATCTTGGACCTGAGATTCGGCGAGGCGCTCGCCAGGGTGAGCGCCCAGGTTCGGGCGTCCCCCGCGTGATAGGCACGGCGGATCTCCTCGTCGTTCATGCGGAGGAGGTCTTCGAAGCCGAAATAGTGCCGGCGCAGGCCGAGCCCGAAGAACTCTTCCAGCACCATCTCCTGCTCGTCGGGATCGATCCGGTCGATCCGGGCGATTTCCCAGGTCACCGCCTCCACGGCCGCGCGATCGAGATGCGAAAGCAGGCTCGACGCCGCCGATTGCTCCAGGCTGATCAGCACGATCGCCGCCTTTCGGAGCGGCGAAATCGCCGCTTCATCGGGCGGTCGCTGGGACGAATACTCGGGGTTCTGCGTCGGGGGTGAGGTCTCACCGTGCGGCCGGTTCAACGACGGCCCGGCGTGGGTGTCGATCCGACGTCGAAAGCCCGTCGATTGCGGTGAAATGGTGGTCATGCGACGTCTCCCCCCTGCCCGACCCAGCGCTGAAGCACGCTGGCGGCTGCCTGAGGATTGCGGCGAACCAGCTCGCGGACACGCTCCGAGGGGGCGGGGCCGCCTTGCGTCTCGCGATGGAACCTGCGAGTTCCCGTCTGGGCGGCCGTGCGGATTTCGGGGCGTCGGCCGTACCGGAGCATGAAGGAGATCGATCCCGCGACGATCAGCGTCACCGCCACGCCGATGACCTCCCAGCCGAGGATTTGCCGGCGCGATTCGGTAACGGGCGCGTTCGCCGGGCCACGCGCCACGGGGAGTTCATCGGGGAAGCTCTCGACCCGGATCTCCCAGGAGTCGTGAGCCCCGGGGACCATCATCCGGACCGTCTCCTTGATTTCCGCCTCGATCCGCGCGATCGACCGCTTCAATTCGTCGCGCGTCGGCTCCTCCTCGCCGGAGTTTTCCGGCAGGGATCTCCGGCGGTAGAAGCTCAGCGGAACCTCGATCCCGATCCGACCGTGCAGAGCAAGAGACGCCTGGGGAGCGGCGACGACCGGTGCCGGCGGCACGGGCTCGGGGGAGTCCGATTGTTCGCCCTTCGTCCGCGGTTCCACGGTCTCGGATTGCGTCGTTTCGGGAAGCGGTTGGTTGACGGCGACGACCGTGCGAGGGGGGGCGACGCCCGGACGATTCGACGGGGTCCAGGTCCCCTTTCGATCGGCCTGTCCCATCGGCGAACTCGGGGCGGCCACCTCGACCGTCCGTTCGGGCTTCACTTGCTGGGGTTGGGCGTCGGCGGTGGCCGGCGGCTTGCTCGGCGCGACCTGGACCGAGACCCGGATTCCCTTGATCCGATCCAGCCTCGTCAGGATCTCCTGCCGGAGCTGTTCTTCGAGGGCACGGTCGCGGGAAGTAGCCTGGAGATTCTTGTTGCCGGGTTCGAGGTAAGTCTCCCCGTTGCTGTCCATGAGTGTGACGGCATCGGGAGAGAGATTCGCCACATTGTAGACCAGGTATTTCTGGATCGCCTCGACGGTCCGGAATGGTAGCGGGGCGTCGTTCTTGGTATGAACCTCGACGAATGCCGAGACCTTCTGGGCGCGTCGGAGTGAAGTCGACGGGCCGGATTGAATGATATTGACGTAGGTCGAGGCAACCCCAGGCAAGCCATTGAGTTTGGTTTCGAGGATCTTCTTCTGGCTGAGAAGTTCCCGACGTTGCTTGTCCTGTTCGGAGGCGAGGAGGTCGGGGTCGACCGCTTCGTTCCTCAACTCCTCGACCGAAGAGCCGCCAAGATCGAGCTTTGCGAGGAGGGCTGAGGCGTTTTCGTATTGATCGGGGGAGACCTGGATTCGTTTCTGCGAGTCGATCACATAATCGACGCGCAGGTCGAGCGCCTTTCGGACCCGAAGCAGCTCATCCTGAGTGAACGAGCGTCCCGATGCCAGGAACGGCCTGGCGACGGGCGTGAAGGGCTGGCCGGCCAGATAGAAGATCGACCCGAACCCCGCCAGCACGATCAGGGCGAGGAAGGCGCGAACCACGGGAGTCTGGTCGAGGACGAAGCGCCTGGCCCTGACGAGGAACGCACGCAACCGCGACAGCGCGACGTGAGAAGACAGCGGGTTCAAGGCCATCGACCCTCCCTGGATTCCAGATCGCCGATCGGGCAAACCCTGGAGAGCGGGTGATCGCCCGAGACGGAACCCCGGCATCATGCGGGGCCTGTGTTATCCACAATCCGGGTGATTTGTCAATTGAGGGTGATGCGTGCGGCGAACATCCGGGTCGGCTCGGGAATTGGTCCCGGCCGATTCGGTTTCGCGATTGGCGGACCGGGAGAGTCGCGGTTCGAAAAACGACAAGGCCCTTGCGACGCCGGAGCATCGCAAGGGCCTTGTTGATCGGAGGTTATCGACGATTCCGGGCGATCCGCGGAGCCGGAGCTCGATTCGTGTCGCAAAAGATCGTCGAGACACTCCTCACAAGATCCGGATGGGCCGGCCCGCGTCACCCGCTGGGCGGGTTTCGCGGGGCCGACGCATGGGGATTACTTGCTGACTTCCGGGGCGGGAGGGGCTTCCTCGCCCGTGGGGATGCTCAGCTCAGCAGGAACCGAGGCGACGGTCGCGGTGGGGCTGGCGGTCCGGAAGGAAGCCTGGCCGGCACCGTAGACCTGGGGAGCCGCCTGGGGGCTGCTGTACTGGCCCGAAGGAGCAATCTGGCTAGAAGGAGCAATCTGGCTGGTCGGGTAGACCGCGCCAGTGGTGCAGGTATCGCAGCCAGCGTTCTTGTGGCCCCAAACGTGCTTCTTCTTGAGCACCCACTCGTAGGTGACGGTCGGGTGCAGCAAGCCCTTCAGCTTGCAGCCCATGCCGTCAAACTTGTGGCCGAGGCCGCTGAAGAGGCTGCACTTCGGCTTGCAGGCCGGGGCGGCGTCGCAAGCGGAGTAGACCGGTCCCTGGGCGCTGGCGATCGGGCCGCCCTGGGGCGAGGCCAGACCACAAGTCGCACAATCCGATCCGCCATGGCCCAACACGCCCGCCTGGCTCGCGCTGCTGAGGACCAGGGCGAAACCGAAGCTGAGGCTCAACGTCAAGGACTTCAACATGGGAGATATCTCTCCTTAGGCAATCTTGGTATCGAGGGTGGCGATCGCGGCTAGCCGTCTCGCTAGACCCCGTAACTTTTAAAGTCGTCCATGGCATCACCCGTCCAACGAGTCTTCCCGGATCTCGCGGCCCTCTTCGAGCCGGTCTGTCGGGGCGATACCACCAGTTTTCGGTGCTCCCGAGTTCTCTCCGAGGCTTATACCTCAGCGAGCCAACCGTTGTATCGTCATCCCCAGACCGACCCTTGAATTCGCTTCGCGTTTTGTAGCAACATGTTAGGACGACGAACGTGACGGTCGTTCCGGTCGGGTAAAATGGGTTGCGGGGATGAGCCACAGGATCATCACAACCCCTACCACCGGCTTTTTAGCAAACAAAAAATTCACGCATTTAACCCAGGTTTCCCAGGAAAAACGACCGAAACGACTCCAAAAGCGACCCCAATCGCAACTCTCCACGTCCTTGAAACGGCCGGATCGGCGATCGATGGCTCCGACACCTCGGAAATGACTCTGATCGATCGCCGCGATCCCGATCCGCGGCATCTCGACTAAATCGGCCCGTTCGAAGATCACCGGGCCTTGGGAGAGGAACTCCCGGCGCGGCGTTGTCTCACCCGTCTCGGTTCGGCCGGAGATCAGGATGCAAGCGAGTTGCTCAGCGATCTCGGTCGGCCTCGCATGGCCGATCCATGGGCTCGGCCCGCGAAATTGGAAAACTTTGGGGTGTAACGCGGCCGGGCGCGGACAATAGGACGCTACTTTCTAATAGGACGTGCGACGACTTGACGCGAGGCTGTCGCCATTCCAACCTGCCGCACGTTAATCATAAGTGAGGGGTCAGGCCGAGGTTACGCCTGATCGTGCCGGGCACGATCGCATTGAACTGTCGGCCGAATCACGAAGCAATTGCGACCGGTTCGCCGGTCCAAGGGGCCGTCGCGCCTCGAACTTTCAAGAATTTGGGAGAAGATCGATGCATTTGATTATGAAAACAACCGCTTTTGCCGCCCTGTTCGCACTCAGCGGGTTCTTCACAGGCGCGTCGATGGCCGACGAACGCGATCGAGGCGGGCGTCCCGAACCGAAACGCGAGCACTCCGACCATTCCAAGGGTCCCCGCGCGAAGCACCATTCCAAAGGGAAGTCCGACCGGGACGGCAAGCACTCCCACGCCCGCAAGAAAGATCATGACGGCGATCGAGGGAAGTCGGCGAGCCGGGAGTCTCGCGGCGATCGCGGCCATCGGCATGCCAGTGCCCATCA
>CALKTZ010000389.1 GCA_937997355.1 uncultured Planctomycetales bacterium
ATGCCGCCGGACAGCTCGATATGCACCGCGATGAGCGTGCCCAGGGAGGTATCGAACTTGGGGAGAGTTACGGAATCGTCCCAGTTCGTCGCCGACGAGGGGATCGTATCAGACACCCAAGGCGTCAGCGCGGCTTGCGCGGAGGATGCGGCGGCGATGCAGGCCATGATGGCCAGTGCCGGGATCACATGCTTCAGGCGAGAGAAGATGGTCTTCAAGGGTTGAATCCTCAAGTGAATGCACAAGATTGAGAACGAGCACATGAATAGTGGTTTAACACCGGATGTCGACGCGACAAGACCTGCGGATGAAAAGTCGCGACTTTTTATTATGGATCGAGGGCGCGGAATCGATTGGCACATAAACGGTGTGCATAAACCACATGAAGACTCCACATTGAGTCTCCGCACGACGGTCCTCATTATCGTATCCAAATGAAACCTGTCAATTAGGCCATGATACTAGGCATGCGGTGCTTTTTGGTTGTGTCGAATCTTGATACATTGATTGGCGAATTTGTGAATGCTATTTCTGCAGGTTGTCGCATTGCCAAGAAATGATGCAAGGACTTGGATCTGGCGAGTTGACGCGATCGAGATCGGAAACCGAGACGAAAAGTTCAATAGAATGACACGATATAACTCTGAAGCGGGGCTTGCTGCGTCTAAATTGGCTGTATTGGTTGCACGGATTTGTCGGTCTTAAAAAGATGCTGAATGGCATGGGGTAAGTAGTGGATTCAGTGGTTGCCTAATCAATCCAGATATGAATGTTGAGAAATCTCAACAAGCCGGGTATTTATCTCAACTTGTGGTGTCTTTGAACACGATGCGACTGAAACGCGATATTGATCTCAGTGGCAGCTCCATCTCTTTTCAGGCATTCCGACCGCCAGTCGATTCGGCTTTGACCGCGAAGTCGATGCACGGATTGTGAGAGGAACAGGCGACTCGATGTCGATCCGTTGCCCGTTGGGGGACGAACACCCCGCGATGGAGATAGCGGAGTGGCGTCGTCAGGAATCGGCGGGATTGGGATTGCGGGCGTGGGAGGATATTGAAGGGATGCTTGCTAGAAAACTCGTGCGTGGCTATTTCGGCGCGATCAATCCCTGCGTCGGGCTCGACGCCGTGGCATAGAGCTTCCTGGGAATTCGGCCGGCATGCGCGGCCAGTCGTCCGGCCTCGACGGCGTAACGCATGGCGTGGGCCATGAGGAGCGGCTCCTGGGCGCCGGCGATGCCGGTATTGAGCAAGACTCCATCGCATCCCAGCTCCATCGCCAGGGAGACGTCGCTGGCCGTCCCGACTCCGGCATCGATGATGACGGGATAGTCCGGCTCCTGTCCTTTGAGGTCTTCCAGGATGATCCGGATGTTATTGGGGTTGAGCACCCCCTGGCCGCTGCCGATCGGGCTGCCGGCGGGCATCACGCTCGATGCCCCAGCCTCCTTGAGCCTTCGAGCCATGATGGGGTCGTCGCTCGTGTAGCAGAGGACCTGAAAGCCCTCCCTGACCAGGACCTTCGTCGCCTCGAGCGTGGCGACAGGATCGGGGAGGAGCGTGCGGGTATCGGCGAGGACTTCGAGTTTCACCCAATCCGAGCCGGGGTTCCCGAGCCCTTCGAGCAGTTCGCGGCCGAGCCGGGCGGTCCGGAGGGCCTCCTCGGTGGAGAAGCAACCCGCGGTATTGGGCAGGATCGTGTATCGCCCGGGATCGAGGAATTCGAGCAGGTTGCGGCCTTCGCGATCGAAGAGACGCTCGCGGCGCACCGCCACGGTCACAACCTCGGTCCCGCTCGCTTCGAGGCAGTCGCGCATGAGTTCGAGGGTCTGATACTTCCCCGTCCCGACGAACAGGCGACTCCGGACGGAATGGCTGCCGATCCGGAGTGGCTCGGGCATCGGGATTCCATCCTTGTCGATCGCGCCGGAACCGCCGCCGACCAGCGTGACGATTTCCAATTGATCACCTTGTTGGACCCGAGTTTTCGAATGTTCGGCCCGCGTGACGAGGACCTGATTCCTCTCGACGGCGACATGGTTCGGTTTCAGGTCGAGATGGAGAAGCAGATCGGCAACCGTCAGCGGCTCGGGGACGTTTCGAGACTCGCCATTGAGCGTGATCAACACGATCGATGCCATCCAGTCGGTGCCGAACCGCTTCACGGGCCTCCGCCGACACCAGCGCGGTCCACCCGGCTCGAATGCTTGAAATGTGCGGGAAGGCGAAGCCCGGGCAATG
>CALKTZ010000390.1 GCA_937997355.1 uncultured Planctomycetales bacterium
AGTAAGCCGCGGCGTATTTGGGGTCGAGCCGGATCGCCGTGTTAAAGTCGGCGATAGCCTTGTCGTACTCCTGCTTCTTCGCCAAGGCACTGCCGCGATTGTTGTAAGCCAAGACAAATTTGGGGTTGAGTCGGATGGCCTTGTTAAAGTCGGCGATGGCCTTGTCGTATTCCTTCTTGTCCGCCAAGGCATTGCCGCGATTGTTGTAAGCCAAGACAAATTTGGGGTTGAGCCGGATGGCCTCGGTATAGTCGGCGATGGCCTTGTCGTACTCCTTCTTGTCCTCCCATGCGACACCGCGGTTGTAATAAGCTACGGCGTTTTTGGGATTACGTCGGATGGCCTCGGTGAAGTCGGTGATAGACTTGTCGTACTCCTGCTCGTTCGCCCATGCGATGCCGCCAATCCGGAGTACCGCCTCGAACTTCGTGATCACCCGCTTGCCAACCCAATCGCCGGAGTTGGCCGGCTCCCCCTGGGCTGGGGCCTGGATCGTGAAGATCGTCAGGACACAAACGATGGCCAGGACTCGACTCATCCGAGGAGGCTCCGTTGGAAGTGCGGGAAAACCGGAGAAGCATGTTCCGGATAGGTCTTGATCCGAGGATAGGCTTATTGTGCGAAATCCGGGTGTGCCGGGGAATGACCTGATCGCGCGTCGCACGGGATTTCACCGCTTTACCGTCTTCGTCGGATTTCCGGGTCGGCCCAGATTCCGGAGCTTCCGGCGGCCTTAACCTTTGACACGAGCCGCGCCGGGTGCTATCTCGGAAATCCAATTTGCTGGCCTGAAGAAGCCTCAAGGACGAGGCGACCGCGCCGAGCTTGGGGAGAATCGGGATGCGTGTCTGCCGCTTCGGTTTCGACGAGATGAACCTCATCGGGTTCTATGCCGACAAATTCGTGATCCCGATCGACCAGGCCGCCGAGGCGTATTGCCAGCAGGTGGAGGAAGACCTGGTCCTCCCCGCGACGGACAACCTCCTCGAACTCCTGCCACCGCACGGCGCTTCATACTCGGAGGCGCACAAGCTTCACAGGTGGCTCGAATCGCTCGACCTGATCTCGCGCGACGAGCTGATGATCCCAACCTCGGACGTCCAGCTCCTGGTCCCCCTCGCCTCCCCCCCCAAGATGCTGTTCCTGGCCGGCAACTACGCCAAGCATGTGGTCGAGCGCGGGGGACTGGCCGCCGAGCGGGAAGAGACCTTCCCGTACGTCTTCATGAAGCCGCCGGGGACGACCCTCACCAACCCCGGCAGCCCTATCGTGATCCCCGGCTGCTCACCCGATCAAATCGACTGGGAATGTGAACTTGGCGTCGTCATCGGCCGTCGCTGTCGGAACGTCTCCGAGGAGAGCGCCCTGGAATGCGTCGCCGGCTACACGGTGGTCAACGACATCAGCGATCGGAGCTTCCGCCCCAACCCCGGCCGCAAAGCCCGCGAACGAGACAAGTTCTTCGATTGGATGCATGGAAAATGGCACGACACCTTCTGCCCCATGGGTCCATGCATTCTCTCGTCGGACGCCGTCGACGACCCCCAGGAATTCCCAATCCACCTGACGGTCAACGGCCAGATCAAGCAGGACGCCTCGACGGCGGAGATGGTCTTCCCGGTCGCCGCCATCATTGCATTCCTGTCTCAATTCATGACCCTGCAACCGGGGGACGTGATCGCCACCGGGACCCCCTCCGGCGTCGGCTCGTCCACCGGACAATACCTCAAGCCGGGCGACACCATTCGTGCAACCATCGAGCCGATCGGAACCCTCATGAACCCGGTACGAGCCGAGGAAACACGCAAACATCATCCAATCACGCATTGAAACAGGGTTCAATCCTGGCATCGATTTGACCGAACGAACCCAATTTCGGGGGCCTGGGCTTTTTGCGAAACGAACCCAATTTCGGGGGTCCACGCCGCCAGGGGAAATTGACCGAACGAACCCAATTCGGGAGCCTGGGCTTTTTGCGAAACGAACCCAATTTCGGATCGTCGGCGGGAATCGAGCCGTTCTTCGGGCGTCGATCGGCATGAGATTGGAAAGGAGTGGACCGGTACTTTATACTTATAACGCTTGAAGCCACAATG
This sequence comes from uncultured Planctomycetales bacterium, assembly GCA_937997355.1. Taxonomy (GTDB): domain Bacteria; phylum Planctomycetota; class Planctomycetia; order Isosphaerales; family Isosphaeraceae; genus CALKTZ01. The sequence continues at coordinate 2,097 of CALKTZ010000390.1, forward strand.
GATTGGAATCAGGCACCGGGTTGAAGCAATGCATCTTGAGGGTTCCGCATGAATTCCCCCCAAATCGCCGAGTCGTCGCCAGGGATTCCCGTCATCGAGGAGGTTTCGCCGGTCATCGAACGCCTCCTCGACCATATCGGCCTGGTG
>CALKTZ010000391.1 GCA_937997355.1 uncultured Planctomycetales bacterium
GACTTTTGATCGAGCCTGAAAAATGCGGCCGGCCCGCGAATGACTAAGTAAAATTTTCATTACCTATTTCCATAAAATATAATCAATTGGCTCATTTTCTTAATCGGATGATACACGGCGATCACCAGGCAGGTGCCGTCCGGCGAGAAGCGGAGGTAATGAGCGTCGTCGCCCGCGGCCGGGACGCTCATCCTGGTGAGCAATTCCTCATTCAGATTCATGTCCCAAAGCTTCACGTTCCCGTCCGAGCTCGCGGAGGCGAGGATCCTGTCATCGGGGGAGAAATCGAGGTCATGGATCGGCGCGGGATGGCTGTGCAGGGTGCCCGAGTGCTGAAGCGTCCGAGTATTCAGGAGTTCGATGACCCCCTGCCTTGGGGCCGCGAGGATGCGTCCGTCGTGGGAGCTTTTCAGGAGGGAGGTATCGAAGCCATCGGGGATCTCCGCGCGTGCCGTCCGATCCGTGGCCGGATCCCAGCGGACCCACCCGGCGTCGTCGTGGACGAAGACCGCTTCGTCTCCGGGCAGGCGGAAGCGGACGTCGAAACGGCCCGGCCGCGTATCGACCTTGCCTGATTCAGTATCCCAGACAAGCGTTGAGATCCTCTTGTTGACGACCGATAGAGATTTGGATCTAGTGATACTCGCGTAATTACTAATAAAATTTAACTTTCCGGTGTCGATTCCCAGGGTGGGTTCTATCACCGTCTCGTCATCCTTCACCACTTTCCCCGTGATCGTATCCAGGAGCAGGAGACGCCAATCCTCGACGGCGATGCAGAGTCTCCCGCCGTCCGCCGACGGTTTCCAGTCGCTGATATTACTCGGCAAATCGACCTGCCTGGCCGCGACCTCGCCATGACTCCTCATGTCCCAGCTCATCAGGGACAGGCGCCCGGGTTCTCTGCCGGCGGGTCGGCTCACCGCGATCAAACGATCCGGGCCGGTCGCGAAGGAGATGGCCAGGATCTCGACCCGAGGCAATGCAATCACCATGGGGCCTTGAGGCCTCTCGAATTCCCATTTCCTGATCAGGCCATCTTCGCCGGACGACAGGAACGTGCGCCCGTCGGGTGCGAAAGCAACGCACCAAACACGGCCTCTCTCGGTACGAAACCCCTGGAGTGGCGTCAGATCGCTTGAATCCCAGAGCTGGATGGAACCATCATTGCCGCAGGACACCAGCTTGCGCCCGTCGGGAGAGAAGGAGACTCGCTGCACCTCTTCCGCATGCTTCGCGGAAATCGCCACGCGACGACCTCCCGCCACCTCCCAGAGTCCCACCGTGTGATCCATGCTCGCCGATGCGACGAAGTGGCCGTCCGGGCTCAGCGCCACACTCTGGATATGGCCGCCAAGCCCATTGAACTCGCGAAACATCTCGAGGGATTTGACGTCCCAAAGCCTGGTGAAGCTATCTTCCCCGCCGGTAACGAGAGTGCGACCATCTTTTGAAAGGGCCATGCTTTCGATCCAGCCCGACCGGGCATGGAACGACGCCGAGAGGGCCTTCCGTTCAACATCCCACAGCTTGACATGACCATCGCGCGCGCCCGAAATCACTTGCTTCCCATCGGGCGTCATGAGGACGCAATTGATCCAACCGTCGTGCTTCCCCAGGGTGATCGGATCGCGCCCCTCGGGGAGGGTCCAGAGGCGGACGGCGCCGTCGTCCCCACCCGTCGCGAGCTTCGAACCGTCGGGGGAGAAGGCGGCGGCGTTGACATCGCCGACATGGCCCCGGAGGGTCCGGATCAGGCGGCCGAGCTTGAAGTCCCAAAGCCGCACGGTGCCGTCTTCGCCGCAGGACGCCAGCATGTCCCCCTTCGGGGAAATTTCGATGTGGAACACCGACTTCGAGGAAGAATCGGAATGCCCCGGCCAGGCCTCGGGCTGATATCGGCAGATCCCCCAGAGATGATACCAGGGGAAATTCCGGAGGTCTTCCTCGGACGGCCCGGGCAAATATTGCTCGAGGATCTTACTTGCTTCCTTGAGATGATTGCTTTCAATTAAATTCGCGGAAGCCCATAGATTCTGGATGTACCGACGCTCTCTCGCGGTCCGCGCCACCCTTTGCTCGAGTCGCCGGTTGGACCGCCACTGGGCGAGGATCACCACGCCGGTAATGCCGGTGACGAGAGTAAGCACCGCCGCGAAGATCGCGACGGCCCGGTGCCGCGAGACCATCTTATTGGCCCGCTTCCAGAGGCCAGGGCGCCGGGCGTGGATCGGCCGATCGTCGAGGAATCTGCGCAGGTCTTCGGCGAGGTCGTGGGACGTCGCGTAACGATGGCTGACGTCCCGCGCCAGCGCCTTCATGACGATCGTCTCCAGGTCGCGGGGGATGGCCCGATTCAGACGGCGCGGCGGGGTAGGCTCGTGGAGAGCCGACTGGCGTGCCAGTTCGGCGCGATCCTGGCAGTCGTAAACGGGCCGGAGCGTCAATAGGTGATAGAGGGTGGCGCCGAGCGAGTAGATGTCGGTGCGATGGTCGACGACCTCCCGCTTCACGTGCAACTGCTCGGGGCTCATATACCGCAAGGTCCCCAGGACGTCGCCGGAGACCGTCAGGCCGCTGCCGGCCTGCATCCGCGCCAGGCCGAAGTCGGTGATCCAGAGGTTTCCACGAATATCGACGAGCAAATTGGCGGGCTTGACGTCGCGGTGGATGATCCCCAGCGAATGGGCGTGGTCGAGCGCCTCGGCCGCCTGGATCCCGAGCTCGGCGGCAATGCGCATGAACGTTTGGTCGCGAATCGACGGGCTCGCCATCCACGGCGGGAGGATGACCTCGCCATTCGGCTCGGCTCCGCCCGCTTCGTCGAGCCGGCGCAAGTCTCGGATGACCGCGTCGAGGCTCCGCCCCTCGATCAGTTGCATCGCGTAGAAATGCACGCCGCGCTCGTTGCCCACCGCAAAGACCGGCACGATGCTGGTGTGGTGCAATTGGGCCGCGGCCTGCGCCTCGATCTGGAACCGCACCAGTTGATTGCGGTCGAGCGTCGCGGCGAACGGCAGGACCTTCAACGCCACGCGGCGACGGAGCGAGACCTGCTCGGCCTCGTAGACCACCCCCATCCCGCCCCGGCCGATCTCGCGGATGACGCGGAAGTCGCCGAGCACGAGTCCCGAGGGGACGCCAACGCCATCGGCCAGCCGGTTCGCCCAATTCAGCATTTCGAGGCAGGCCCGGAGCCGATCGTCCAGATGCGGGTGCGCGGCAAGCAGGGCCTTCGGATCGGCGGGCTTGCCCGCCTCGAGATCGGCCAGGTAGGCGTCGAGGCTGGCGGCGG
>CALKTZ010000392.1 GCA_937997355.1 uncultured Planctomycetales bacterium
AAGGCCAGGCTGAAGCCGACGAAGATCCAGACGAGCGAGATGACCCCGAGGGCCACGATGCTCTGGAGCATCGTCGAGACGACGTTCTTGTAGCTGACCATCCCGCCATAGAAGAACGACAGGCCCGGCGTCATCAGCAGGACCAGGGCGGAGGCGGTGAGCATCCAGGCCACGTCGGTCCTGAAGATCGGGCCCCCCCGAGGGACCTGGCTCGGCCACCCGTCCACCGACATCCCGATCACGCAGAGAACAATCAGCAAGAAGAACGGAGCAACCGCTGCACGATTCATGGACGGGCCCAGTTTGAGATGGATTTTCAAGGCGGATTTTAGTCGGACTTCAAGTGGCGGGAGGCATTTCCAATGTCCCATCCATCGCACAATCGTCGTGCGAGCGGGGCGTTGGACGTGAATTCCTGGGAAATTAGCCTAAATTCCGCGGAAGAAATCATCAAGTCAATCTGGTTGGCCTGGATCGGGGAGGCTGATGAAAAAACGGGTCGAATCGGTCGGATCTGCAAGCGAAGGGGCGGGAGCCAAAACCGGGGCGGACGCGATCGGCTCGCGTCCGCCTCATTGATCGAGTGAGGATCATGGGAGAGGTGCTGATGTGACCGGGAGAACGCCTCTCACCAGAATCCGCCGTAGCCGCCGACGCCGAAGCCGTATCCCCAGGTGGGACGCGCCATGTTGTCGATGTGATTCTGGATCGAGTTATAGCGCTGAATCCCGACCTGGGTCGCCTGGATCTGCTCCTGGCGGTTGGTGGCGGGATTGGTGTCGAACCGGGCGACGGGAGGGGCCGCCGGGACATGCTCACGCTCCAGTTGCGACTCTCCCCCGCCGGCCGGGTAATACTCGGCATAACGGCCGACGCTCCCCGGATTGCGGAAGCCGGCCGAGTCTTCCCCCTGATAATACCCGGGGTAAGGATAGGGATAGTGATGGACGATGCTCCGTCGCCGCTGCGGATAACGGGACTGCGGCCGCACATGATCGGGATGGATGGGGGGTGCCGGGGGGATCGCCGATGCCTGGGCGGCCCCGCTATTCGGCGTCGAGGCCGCCTGGTCCTGCCCTTGGACGTGTGACGAGCCCTGGAACCCGGCCATCAAGGCGACGAGCCCGAGGGGAGCGGTGTAATGCAGGAGGTGCGATTTCATGGCCGGTGTCTCGTGAAGTCTGAACGGTCGAGCGAACCCAACGAGCCTCGCTCTTCCCATTCTACGACGCGGAACGTGGCTCGGGTACTCCACGAGGCGAGATCGACGAAATGCCGGGGCGAAGAACGAAGCTTCGCGTCCGGTCATTCCGTCTCGTAGGAGAGGTTGGGGCTCAGCCAGCGTTCCACCTCTTTCAGCGGCGTCTTCTTGCGGGCCGCGTAATTCTCGACCTGATCCCGTGTGAGGAAGTCGACGGCGAAGTAACGCGATTCCGGATGCGAGAAGTAGAGCCCGCTCACCGAGGCCCCGGGGTGCATGGCGTAGGACTCGGTCAGGGTGATCCCCGCCGCGTCCCGGGCGTCGAGCAGATCCCAGAGGATTGCCTTCTCGGTGTGGTCCGGCGAGGTGGGATAGCCGGACGCCGGGCGGATGCCGTGATACTTCTCGGCGATCAGGTCCTCGGCGCTGAGATCTTCCGAGAGGCCGTAGCCCCAGGCGTCTCTCGCCCGCTTGTGGAGCATCTCGGCGAGCCCCTCGGCGAGCCGGTCTCCCAGGGCCTTGATCATGATCGCGTTGGGGTCGTCGTGTTCGCGCTCGAACTTGGCGGCCAGCTCATCGACGCCGACCCCGGCGGTCACCGCGAATCCCCCCAGGTAATCCGGGATGCCCGAACCGGCCGGGGCGATGTAGTCGGCCAGCGAGCGGAACGAGGTCTGGCCGTCGCGTTGCCACTGCTGGCGGAGCATCGGCAATCGAACCCGCTCGGTCGTCCGCGACTCGTCGGTATAGAGGACGATGTCGTCGCCGTCGGAATTGGCGGGGAAGAAGCCGTAGACCGCGTTGGCCTGGATCAGCTTGTTGTCGACGACCTTCTTGAGCAGCTTCTGGGCGTCGGCGAAGAGCTCCTTCGCGGGGGGGCCGTAGGTCGGGTCCTCGAAGATCCGGGGGTATTTGCCCTTCAACTCCCACGACATGAAGAACGGCGACCAGTCGATATAAGGCAGGATCTCGCCGAGCGGAATGTCCCTGAGCACTTTCGTGCCGAGGAACCCGGGGACGGGGATTTTGGAGACGGCCCAGTCGATCGTGAATCGATTCTCGAACGCCTTCGCGTAGGGGACGAGGTTGCGCTGGGATCGCTTGGCGAAGCTGTCTCGATCTCGCTTCTGCTCGGCCCGGTTCTGCCGATCGAGCTCCTCGCGGGTTTCCGGGCGGTTGAGCCGATCGACCACGCCGACGCTCTTGGAGGCATCCTTCACGTGGACGACCGAGCCGTGATAGTGGGGGGCGATCTTCACGGCGGTATGCTTGGGGCTGGTGGTGGCGCCGCCGATCAGGAGGGGGACCTCGAACCCCTCGCGTTCCATCTCCTTGGCGACGTGGACCATTTCCTCGAGCGACGGCGTGATCAGCCCCGAGAGGCCGATCATGTCGGCATTGTGCTCGCGGGCCTGTTCGAGAATCTTGTGGCAGGGGACCATCACGCCGAGGTCGATCACGTCGTAGTCGTTGCAGGCCAGCACGACCCCCACGATGTTCTTGCCGATGTCGTGGACGTCTCCCTTGACGGTGGCCATCAGGATCTTGCCGCGTGCCTTGCGCTGCATGCCGGACACGAGGGCGTCGCCGAGCTCCTCGCCCGATTCCTCGGCCAGTGCCTTGGCGGCCTGTGCCTTCTCGGCCTCCATGAAGGGCATAAGGTAGGCGACCGCCTTCTTCATGACGCGGGCGCTCTTGACGACCTGCGGGAGGAACATCTTGCCGGCGCCGAAGAGGTCGCCGACGACATTCATCCCGTCCATCAAGGGGCCTTCGATGATGTGGAGCGGCTTCTCGAATTGCTGCCGGGCCTCCTCGACGTCGGCGTCGATGTAGTCCACCGTGCCGGTGACGAGTGCGTGCTTGAGCCGCTCGGTAACCGGCTCCGATCGCCAGGCGAGCTCGCGTGACTTGTCCTTCTTGGAAGACTTCTTGAGGGTCTCGGCGAATTCGGTGAGGCGGTCGGCCGCGTCGGGGCGTCGGTTGAGCAGGACGTCCTCGACCCGATCTCGCAGCTCGGGCTCGATCTCCTCGTAGACTTCGAGCTGGCCGGCATTGACGATCCCCATGTCGAGCCCGGCGCGGATCGCGTGATACAGGAACGCCGCGTTCATCGCCTCCCGGACCACGTCGTTGCCGCGATAGGAGA
>CALKTZ010000393.1 GCA_937997355.1 uncultured Planctomycetales bacterium
CAAAACCAGGTTCCGCTCGGCGTGGATGTTCCCAAAAAACGCCGAGCGTTTGCAACGAGATACAAGATGATCACGCTCCTGATCATCGCATCAAGCCGCGAATCGGATGCCGCTTGTTGCTTCCGCGGGCGACCGGAGAGAAGGGAATCGCCCCAAAGGAACTCGCGAGCATGCTGAAACCAGGCATAGCCAGGCCGGAATGGCTGATGCCCAAAAATCTTCGGACTCATCCGGATGATTCGAACGATCCGACAATGCAAGATGCATCGAATCGAGTTTTTGAACTCGATCAAGTTACGAGCGCATCTGATAAACTACGCAGCTCGGCAGAATGGCCAAGCCTGGATGAACGAAGAGATGCGGACCATTTGCATTAGCGAACGAGCTGGAGGCAACTGGCGGAAAGGAAGCCATTCATCAGGGTGCGGCCGATTGCCTGCACGGGGCTGCCATGGCAAAGATTTTCGCCGAGGTCTTCCAACCAATCGCGATCGGGAACCAGGGAAGTCGCCGCTTCCACGATGACGAGCTCTCGCGGACGACCACGGGGGGCTACCTGGAGGACCAGGCGAGCGTCATTTCCCCGCTCGACCCAGGAATCGATGATCGCCCCTTTGAGGATTGTTTCGGATTCCATTTGAATCCCTCCTCACCTTTCGCTCTATGACCGTCAAAGTCGGGAGATTGCTTGCCAAATATTTCAATCTCAACTGACTACATCCATCCTAGCAGCTAGGGGTCGGTGAGTCAAGCAGAAGACTGAAACTTGGAACATTTAAGATAACTTCACGAAGTTTTGTTTCCGGGCGGCTTCCGATCTCGGGCCTGAAGAATTACGGAGATTTCCCCGGATGGTCATCGGCGACCAAAAGACGCCAGATTCTGCCGCACTCGCGCCTGGTTTGCAATGATCCAAACGCCGCGATGAAAATTGAAAAGCCCGTTCAGATTCAGGTTAATGATATTATGCATGATATGTTTTGCGGTCGGCGCGGCAATCCGGGCCAGGAGAAGCCTGGTACAATGTCACGAAGGGTAGGGCAAGGCCCCGTCCGCGCACCGATGAAAAACGGCTCAGTAGGCGCTGCCGGCCGAGATCCGAACATTGGCGTAGGGGCTGAACTCGGCCGTTCGGATGATCCCCTTCACGTCGAGCGATTGCTCCTTGAATTCGTGGAAGGAGATGTCGTCGACGTCGATTTCCCCGATGACCTTGAGGATTTCCTGGTAGAGCCGGGCGCTATAATCCTTGATCTCGCTCGGGACGGTGATCGACTCGATCACGAGTTCGTCGGCGACGGCGCGGAGGACGTCGAGCAGGCGAGGGATGCCCGGGGTGAGCGTCAGGTCGATCACATGGCCTTCGGTCGGAAGCGGGTAGGCGGCGTCCACGATCAGGAGCTCGTCGGTGTGTCCCAGCTCGGCCAGAAGTGAGCAAATCGCGGGGTTCAGAATGCCACCTTTTTTCATCGATCTCAATCCTTCCTGATCCTGAAGGGATGCTTGCACGGGCTTTGGAAAGGCCATCCGAACTTCAGCGATCCCGCATACATTCCATGGGCTCCCGGAGCGGGAGTTTGTTCTGCGCGATAATCATGCCGTGAGGAGCGTTGCAAGGAACTCCCTGATTGCAGGTCAACCTTGTTCCCTCGACCTTTTTGATTGTACAGGGTATCGTTCCGGGACTCTACTCGAAGATCGAACCGGGCGATTGGGGGAATGGATGCGAGGACCGCGGGCCGAGCGGCCAATTGCACTGCTGGCGTTGGGAATCGGCCTCTTCGTCCTCTGCGTGATCATCGCCGGGGTGATCTGGTTTCAACTCGATCCTGGCCGATCGGCCTCGAAGAAAACCTCCACGGCGAACGGCGATTGGGTTTGGATGCCCCCCGCCCGGGATCGTGGCAAGGCTCCCATCATCGCGCCGAGCCCATTCCTCGGGCCGTTGCCGCTCGCGGCGAGATCCTGGTGGGAGTCGCGAGGCCCCGAGCGACTGGTCATCGACCAGGTCTGCCTGGTCCCCGATGTGCCGACGTTTCTGGCGGCGATCGGTGAGTGGAACGATCGCATCTATTTCCCCATCCTGATCGACAACCCCGCCTGGACGCTCCCCTTCCTCCGGGCCTTTCGACCGTCTCGCGTGATCCGCCTGCCGGCCCGGGCCTTGCCCGGAGGGCGCGAGGCCTTGTGGTCGGCGGCGGCCCGCGCGGTCGGTCGCTCCTGGTCTCCTTTCGGACGATCCGAATCGGAGCCGCAAGATGGCTCCAGGGTGCCGACCGGGCTGGGACGAACTCCCCCCGGAGTCGTGCTCAGCGAGCCCGAAAGCTCTTCGTTGGCGGGAGGGGTCGCGCTCGCGGCCGGGCGGTTCCAGCCCCTCGTTCGCTTCGAACCCTGGAAGAGAGGAGATGCAACGGACGATCGGGAACCTCGGCAATCCTCCGATCGAGGGATCGGGTTCTCGACGGTCCTATCCCTCGCCGAGGCGCGGTCGTTCTCCCGGCGGCTCGAAGACCGGATCGCGACGGTCGTGTCCGACTATCGCGGCCTGGGAGACTCGTGCGACTTCCTCACGCTGGCCGGGGAATGGCCGTTTCGCTACCTCAACGACCGGGAGACGGGCCCGGCACGCGGAGAGGCCGCGCTCGACGACCTGATCGCGCGCAACGTGGAATCCGAGCTTGCGAACGTCGGCAAATCGAAGGATCGCTGGGCGTTCGCGGGGAGGTTGCTCGGGGATGCGCCGGCGAGCGTGTACCGGGCGATGTGCGCGCTCTTCCTGCCCCCCGACGCCGCCGTCCTCTGGAACACCTACGGCGGGAGCGAGCCCTGGAACCACTATGGGATGAATCAGGCGGACGAGATCCTGTCCCGCGTCATCTCCGGGCCGATCCGTCATCGCGCGGGGATGGACGCCAACCTGGTGAACTGGCATCAGGTAACCGCCAATTCGGCGGACCAAACTCGCCTGGTCTTCTTCAATTCCTCCGGCGAGCCGAAACGTTTCGCGATCGCGGGAGGATCCGGCAGGCCGGCCGACATCCCCCCGGGGGGGCCATCGGCGGTCATCATGATTCATAGCTTCTCCGCCGCCAATCCGAACGACCCTCGCACGATCGCCGGGCGTTGGCTCCTCATGGGAGCGTTCACCTATTATGGATCGATCAATGAGCCTTACCTGAGCTCGTTCCGCCGGCCGGCGCTGGAGACCGAACTGCTCGCCGCAGGGGTTCCCATGGCCGCGGCGGTGCGAGAAGGGTCGGGCGAGCCGTTCGGACAGCCCTGGCGGCTGGTTTACCTGGGAGATCCGCTCTACAGGCTCGGCATCCGGACAACCCGGTCGGATCGGGACG
>CALKTZ010000394.1 GCA_937997355.1 uncultured Planctomycetales bacterium
TGAGTTCGGAAAGATCGAGGATCAATCGCTTCGAACCGGGGGTATGTCCTCGGTCCTGTTGATTGGCTCCGGAGCCTCGTCGGTCGGGGAAAATCGCCAGGTAGCCACGTTCCGCGAGCCGGCGACCCAGCCGATGATACCAACCTCCGTGACTCTGAACTCCATGCAAGACGAAGATAAGGCCCCTGGGTGTTCCCTTCGTAGGCCATTCAAGCACGTGGAGCGGATAATCATCCGATGCGACGAACGGACGTACCCGGGGCTGGGGCTCACTCATAGCTGATCTCGTGTGTCTTCAAGGTCATCCGCTCAAGCGATGAAGGGTCGACATGGATGCCGAGCCCGGGCCCTTCCAGGGGCGGTGCCCAACCACCATACCCGAAGGTGATGTCGGCCTGAGAAAGGTTGTGGGCAAGGACATAGCGATCGTAAGAGCCTTCGACGAAGCGAATCCCTTTGACCCGACTCGCCACATGACGCCCGGCGGCGGAAAGGATCGCCGTCTCGCCGGGGTGACATCCCAGTTGCACTCCCAAGCCCGAACGGATCGCAAGCCCCATCATCTTCAGGGAGCTGAGAATTCCGCCGCATTTCGAGAGCCGGATGTTGAGGATATCGGCGGTTTTATCCTTGATGGCCTTGATTGCGTCCGGATAGCCGCAGACCGATTCGTCGAGCATCACCGGGATTCCCAGATGGGGGCGTAGCTCGGCGAGCGAGTCCACTTCTTCGTGCGGGACGGGCTGCTCCAGGGCCGAGATTCGATAGGGGCGAAGCGGACCCACGCGAGAAAGGACGTCGGAAGCCTGCCAGGATTCGTTGGCGTCGATCCGAACGTCGAAACGTTCACCGAGGATCCAGCGCAGGCGGGCGAGTCGTCGTCGATCGTCCTGATCGGCAACACCAACCTTGATCTTCACTTGCTTGAATCGATTGAGCCAGGTTTTGAACGCCGAAAGGCATTCGCTGATCGCCGTTTCGGCCATGATCGCGGAGCTATATCGGACCCGTTGTGGAGTTTGCCGGCATTCCAGCCCCACCGTCGAGGCATATTCCACCGCCTTGCCGATCGAATCGTTGAAATGGCGGCCGTAGGCGTCCAGGATTGCCAGCTCGACCGCGCAATGCGCGGCATTCCCGGCACGTCCACGCGAATCGGCGGCCGTCTCGGGCATCTCCCAGGCGGCGAGCCTTTCGATCAAATCCTCGTAGCGAGTTGGCCTCCCCGCGATCTCGGACCAATCGTGCCGGGCCAGCGTTTGAAATGTAGTCTCGTCGCCGAGTTCCACGCGCACGATCAGATTCTCGCTCACCGCGCGTTCATGAGAAGCGTGCTTGATCACCTTCTTGAGCGGGACGGCGGTATGGATCAGGGAGAGATTCTTGATTTTCATGGAAAGCTCGGGGTGAATGAACCCCCGATTGTTACCCAAAAAAGAGTGGCAGGCCGACGATTGCCAGGATCAGGCCGGTCGCGAAACCAAGCCATTTCTCGAAGCGGGGGGAAGAAGTTCTGGCGAGGCTCGTCGACCAGAAGCGTACCGCCAGCAGTCCCACCGTCAATAAGATGAAGGCCATTCCGAACGCAAGCACGCAGAGCACGCCCAGCGTTAATCGGCCAAGCGCGGCGGCCAAAACGATCAGGCCGACCGCGTCCCAGCAAGGGACCAGGCCGCCGGTGAAACCAAGCCCGACAAGCTCAAACGTACCCGATGATTCCCGATTGAATGAAATCGATTCATTCGGATGTTCGCCGTGACCGCCGAGAAACCTCCCCATGCGCCAAAATCCGGACAGCCCGATAAAAAGGCCCGCCCCTCGAACCAGGACCTGATGGAGCCCCTCCACCCGCGATGTTCCCGTCAACCAAAGTGCCGTCGCGATGAGTAAAACGCTCCCCGTATGGGTCAGGCTTGCCGTCAGCCCGAGGACGACCGGATGATACCAGCGTGCTCCTCTTCTCAGGGAAATCGACGAGATGAGGAGTTTTCCGTGCCCGGGCAGAAGAGAATGCGCCGCCCCAAGAAACGCGGCGATCAGGAGCAGGCCGGGCATCGAGCGGTGGCGATTGCGATCGAGGAACTCGCGAAGTCGAAGGCCGATGGACAATTCCCGGCTTGCGGCACGGGATTGGGCCGGGGGAGGGGAAGATGCCTCGGCTAGCGGGACGGTGTTCGACACAGAGGGCGAAGCCGGGGGAACCTGGGCCGGTCTCTTCGTCGTGCTGGACGAGTAAGTGACGACGACTCGCTTGGATCTCAGTTCCTCCTCGTCGGTCATCTCCCAAACGGGTCGGATCGGTATTTCCGCGACCTCGTTCGGAGAATTGTCTCCGGTGAATTCCGCTCCGTCGCGGGCTCGGATGGCGAGCCGGCTGGTTCCCTCGCTGGTCGCATAGTTAGTGTCGTAAATTTCGAGCCGTCCCGAGGGGGGGAGTTCCCCTTCCAGATGGAAGGTATACCGGGGATGCTCTTCGATCAGGAGATCGAAGCCCTTGAATTCGACCGCAATCGGTTTCCGGTCGACGGTGATGAAAAAGCCCTTGGCATTGAGCGGACCGGTGACCGCCCCGAAGCGGTCGAGCCATTCCTGCCTGTCCGCGCCCGGCAGGCCGCCGATCAAACCGCGGAGATCCTGAGTGAGAGTCAACTCCGAGAGGCTGACTTCATAATCGATCCGGAGCCGCCCGGGGCGAAGCGTGACCTGGATCGACCGATCGACACGCTGATTGGGGATGTCGTGAGCCCAGACGTCGATCGCCTGAAACGTGACCAGCCAGACCCCAAGGTGGACGGCGACACGCCAAAGATCGGGGAAAACAGGCGAAACGTGCGGAGAGGATTTCAGTTGTAATACTTCTCGAGCGCCTTGGTGACGACGTAGACCACCACATGCTGACTGACCGGCTTCGCCAGGACACAGAACGCCCGTTCGGAGAGAGCTCGACGCAGCAAGTTCTCGTCACGATCTCCCGAGATGAGAATCGTCGGCAATACCCCCCTGATCTGTCGAACGATCGCGATGGTTTCCAACCCCGTGAGCTTCGGGAGGTGGAAATCCATCAGCGCAAGATGAACCTCGTGCCCCTGGACGATATCGATGGCTTCCTCGCCGCTTTCGGCCAGAAACGTTCGATACCCTCTGGGCTCGAAGATATCCCGCAACGATTCCCGGGCAACCGGATCGTCATCGGTGATCAAGATGGAGTAGGGCTGACAGGATGTCATGCGGCTAACACTCGGATCCCGTCGAGGTTATAGGAATTTACCCGACGGCAAGGCCATTGTGCAATCTTCGTGCCACTGACTCGGATCGTTTGCGTTTCATTGAATCACGTTCGCTAAGTCTTAACAAGATCAAATGTTAAGAGATGATCCAGGAATTCGACACCAATATCGAGCGCTTTTACAGACCGCCAGCAGGAGCGTCACTTTGGCAGGTTTTCGAGCGAAAACGTCGATCAAGTTGAGGTCATTTTGGGGATGGTTTCGCCCCGGATTCTTGACTCGGCGAACCTCGGGATCATCCTTCGGCCCGACGACAGGAAGACCTCAACGGGTGGTTGACGAATCGGGTGTGGTGGCCCCCGCCGCCCCACCGGCCGCGACACCCGCGAGCCGGGAGAAAAGGCCCTTCTGCTTACCCCACAGCGCATCGGGATCGAATGCGTCGGCCGCGGCAAGCTCGGTCGGATTTTCCTTGAGGTCGCGATATGTGTAGCGTTCCAGCAACTCTCCGGCTGCGTCGTGGGCGACGACACTGGTCGGGAGCAAGGTTTTCGGATCGAGCAGCACTTCCCATTTCTCGCCGTTCGGAGCAACCCGAACAAAGCAATGGGCCGGTCGATCGCTCCCTTCCCGTGTAATCAAGCCTTTGTAAGAAACCTTCCCACCGGATGATCCGGTCGGATCGTCGCTCACCACTTGCTTGCTCATCCGTGCGAGAATCGTGTCGAATCCGGCTTCCTTGATCGAATGCCGGCTGTTTTTCATGATGAGCGGGCTGTCGACAGCAATCGACATTCGAGGAAGCGGGATCGCCGCCTTCGCCATGTTGACGTGAATCGTACGGTCGTCGAGCGACGTGGAGTAGATGACTTCACGCCCCTTGCTCGGCCCGTCCTCCCACTGGAGGCGGACGGCCATCGGCGAGCGGCGAACACTGAGAATCACGTTCTCCTCGGCCTGGAGTCGACCATTCACCCGCTCCACGCGAGTCATCGAAACCCGGTAGGAGTCGATCGAGTCTAGCCTCTTTTTCGCTCGCCCCAGAATCTCTTCAAGTTTAACTTCATTCGATTTCGCGAGTTTCGCCGGCTTCGTGGAATTCGCCAGCCGTTCGGGTTCGCGCGGGATATGTCGTGCGATCGGTTCGTCGAGCAATGGGCGGACGGATCGCGGCTCGCGCTCTAACTCCGGCGATTCGTGCGAGACATTTCGCGCGAGGAGCTCTTCCTTGTCCGTGCGTAGCGGTTCTTCCGGATCTGGAGCGGTATGTTGTACGATCGGCTCATCGAGCAATGGGCGGACGGATCGCGGCTCGCGCTCCTCATCCTCCGGACGTGCGCGCGAGGCGGATTCTTTCTTCCAGCCCGATTTTGTCGATGATGCGATCGAGGTTGGAGGCGTCCCTCCCAATTCCGGCGCCGAGATGGCGGGAAGACTTTCGGGCCTTCCGAGCGTCACACGAATCGTGTCCTGATCGTTGCGACTCCTCGTCGTGCTCAGCTTCGGCTGAAGATTTTGCTTCGACGAATCATTACCGTTCGAAGGCTTCGATGCCGGGGCTCGATCCTGGCCCGAATCCCCGCCGTCACTCCCCCCTTGCTCGATCTTGGCCTGCCTTGCCGCGGCCCGTGCCTGTCCTTCGTGAACCTGCTGCGCATAGGAATCGTAGCCCGGAACCGAGTCTGTCGAGTGCTTATCGCTCTCCCAGAATCCCCCCAATAATGGATAGTCGGCATTTCGAAATGATCCGAGACTCGCACACCCCGAACCGGCGACCCCGAGGAAGGCCGCAAGGCTGAAGCGAACAAGGTATGACGACGACCCAGGAGCGTTCCTTCGCACCGATCCCATGGCTAAAACTCCCCCTCAATGGGGAAAACGGGGACGTTCCTATCCATCCATGGCGGAAAATCGTTCGTGTCTTGAGTGCATCCGAGAGAGATGGGGTGGTCTCGTCGAAGTGGAGCCGAATGCATTTAGAGACAGCAGAACGGTATTTCTTGTTCGATAAGCAACGCTTCGAGCTGCTCCTGCCCGTGCCGGAAACCGACTCGAACGATTGATTCGCTTCTTGCCATACCAGTTTGCAATTTTTCGGGCAAGAGGAAGATCCGCAAAGCGACCGAAAATCCGGCTGCCACCCCGATCCTAGGGTGGACGTGTTCCATCGATTGGGAGGATCAGGAAAGATTCGACGAAACCACCGAATCGAGAAGCTGAAAGCTCTCAATCTCCCCAAGATCCGGGATGAGATGAGGCTGCTTGTACTGTTCGACGGTCCCGCCGCTCCGCGCCAATCGTCGTTTCTCAAATTCGCTCCAGGAACCGTCGGGAATGCGGTTAATCCGGACTGGAGCAAGTCTGAGGGTCTCCCGCTTGGACGCATACTCGATGTTCTGACGTTGCAGTTCTTCTTCCAGTTTGACGCCGAACCGGTCGCGAACACCAGGATCGGCGAGATCGCCTGATTCGACGAGGAGTGAATAATAGGGCGGCTCGCCCCAGGTTGGCAGGAGCAGGTAAGACTTGAACCGTAACCCCAGCGATTGCTGGGCATCCCCGACCGCCGCGACGACCTGGTGTTCGGAGAGCTTTTCCCCCGTCAGGCTGGAGATGTGCGCCCCCTTGTTCAGAAATTCGACGAGAGGCGCTTTCCCCACGTATCCGACGCAACGGACCAGATCGAAGATGTTGTAACGATATAGCCCCCCCGCCGTGCTCAGGATTACGAAGTAATTGCGTCCTTCGATGAGTTCACTCGCCCCCACGGTCTGGGGCTGTTCCTGCCCCGCCTGATCCTCGGGGATGAATTCGAAGTAGTGGTGACGGATATCGAGCACCCCCGCCGCCGTGCCATCCTCGATCGGGATCGACATACGACCTTCCGAGGCGATCAGGCCGACATCGCGAACCGGCTTATCTCCGAAATACTCGGGGAAATTGCGGAGATAGGCCCCCATCGTCCCCCCCATCCAGTTCGAGAGGAACTCGAGATTCGGCCAGTAATCCTTGGGAAGAAGGCGCCCCGTGTCGGCGATGATCTCTTCCAGCCGACGTGCCGCACCCCTCCGCTTCCATCGAGAACGGAAGCGGAGTGCCTTGCGAATCTCGGGGCTGATCTCCCATTTGGGATCGATCGTCCCGTCATAAAGATCGCGGACGAGCGTCCCCTTCTCCCGATCGCCCAGTCGCGCCATCGCCAGCAAGGTGCTCGGGTTCGCGGCGATGGTCGTCCCGAGGTCCCGGTAGACCGAGAACCGCAAGGCGATGTAATACTTCGCCTCGATGTTCTTGATCCTCGAAGCGACCGGCGGCATGCAATAGGTGGTCCGCACCAGCGGATTCTGCATGTGGGCCGTCAGGCCGGTGATCGCCCCGCAGGGGATGCCGGCCGGCGTGAACGATTCTCGCCAATCGCTGGCGATTTGCAGGATCGACTTCAGGCCATCTTCAATGATCGTCGGATGCGCATCGAACGCGAGAATGCCCCAGGTGGTCCAACCAT
>CALKTZ010000395.1 GCA_937997355.1 uncultured Planctomycetales bacterium
CGCTCTTGCTGAGCGGGGTGTTTTTTTATACGAGCACGCGAGGCTAGCCGGAGATCGGAGGCGGCGTCACGACCAACCAGGGCAACACGTGCGCGTAGATCCAGACGATCAGGCCGACGAGGATCGCCAGCGCCAGGCTGTGCCAGAGGACGGCCCGGAGGATTTCCCCCTCATGTCCCCCTTCTCCGGTCGCGGCGGCCGCGACCACGATCGACTGCGCGTCGATCATCTTCCCCATCACGCCGCCGGTGGTGTTGGCAGAGGCCATGAGGATTGGGTTCAGCCCGAGCTTGTTCGCGGTGATCTTCTGGAGGTTGCCGAAGAGGACGTTGCTTGAAGTATCGGAGCCGGTCAGGGCCACGCCCAGCCAGCCGAGCAAGGTTCCGAAGATGGGATAGAGCCAGGGGCCGGTGCGCGTGAAGGCCAGGCCCAGAACGGCATCCATGCCCGAATACTTGGTGACGAATCCGAGGGCGAGCATGCAGATGATCGCGCCGATCGCCGGGAGCATACGCCATACCGTCTTGGCGAATAGCCCGACCATCCGTCGGGGCGAAATTCCGAGGAACAATCCGCTCAGCACCGCCGCCACGAAGACGGCGGTCCCCGTGGAGGAGAGGGGCACCACGTCGATCTTCGCGGATTCCAGGTCTTGTGGCTGGTAGGGGGCATGTCCCGTCACTTCAGGCCCCTTGGCGATTTTGAGATGGAGCGCCGGGACTTCCGGTTTCCACGATCCCTTCGAATCCAACCAATCCTTCACCGCCGGGGTGTTCCAGGGCTTGATCGCGGGAATCCCCCAGATCAGGACGGTGGCCGTGAGCAGGGCGAACGGCATCCAGGCACGAACCGTGCGAAGGCGGGATAATCCCTCGGTCGCATGGTGGGCATGCTGCATCGAGTCTCGTTCATGATCGAAGCGCCAGGGTTCCTCGGGCTGCCAGAATCGGAGCAAGATCACCCCCGCCGCCATGCTCGCGACCGATGAGACGATATCCACCAGCTCGAATCCGACGAAGTTCGACCAGGCGAACTGCACCGCCGCGAACGTGCCGCCGATGACCGCCAGGGCCGGCCAGACGGCCAGGGTTTCCCTCCAGCCGGTCATGGTCCGCACCAGCCAGAACGGAATTAGCACCGAGAGGAAAGGCAGGATGCGTCCCGAGGTTGCGCTCAAGGCATCGACGTCGAGGCTCGTCACCTTGCTGAGTGTCAGGATCGGCGTCCCGATCGCCCCCCAGGCTACCGGCGCCGTATTGGCGATGAGGCAGAGGACGGCCGCTTCGAACGGGCGGAAGCCAAGCCCCACCAGGAAGGCGGCCGAGATGGCGACCGGAGCCCCGAATCCGGCCGCCCCCTCGATGAACGCGCCGAAGGAGAACGCCACGAGGACCGCCTGGATCCGCCGATCCGCCGAGAGGCGGGCGATCGATCCCTTCATTTCTTCGAATTGGCCGCTGCTCACGGCGAGATCGTAGAGGAAAACGGCGGCGACGATCAGCCAGATGATCCGAAAGAATGCGAAGACGACCCCGACCATGGCCCCCGAGAGGATCATCGACGCGGGCATGCCGTACACGAAGTAGGCGGCGCCGGCAGCCGTGAGCAGCCCGGCGAGGGAGGCACGCCCCGCGCTGACACGCCCCGTCGCCAGCAATCCCAGCAGGACGAGGACGGGGAGCGCGGCAACCGCCGTCGACGCCTGCCAGCTCCCGAGCGGATTGTAATTCTGAACCCAGACCGTGTTATCGTGAGAACCCACTTCGGCTCCTTGTTCTCAATCGTGCCTCGCCATATTTGGCTCCGGCGGACCGTTTTTTGTCGGGGAGTTTCGACGCGAGTGGTCGTGCTTCCGGGCGAATCGAGTATACTGGTCCCCAGACGGATTTCGGGGGCCATGCAGGTCGTCATAACCCGATCCGCATTCCTGGGAATCGCGAGGACAAGGCTTGACCGAAGCCTGTTCCAGGGATTAACTTTTGTAGTCGCCATCGACCGTCATGTCGAGTCTCGATGGGACGACATTGGCAAGGAGCACATGGGTGCAAATCCAGATCGCGAAACGTCATCACGGTGAATTGGCCCCGGAACAGCAGCAGTACATCCATGATAAGGCCGAAAAACTCCTGAAGTATTTCGGACGCATCATGTCGATCGAAATCGCCGTCGATCATGTGAAAAATGCCTGGGACATCGAGATCTTGGTCTCGGCCGAGCACAAGCACGATTTCGTCGCCCGCGAATTGGGCCCGACGCCCATCGCCGCGATGGATCAGTGCGTCCACAAGATCGAAGAGCAGTTGCGGCGTTACAAGGAAAAGGTCCAGAATCACAAGGGTGACACGCACGGCGGCCTTCATGCGAAATCTTGAGGGCGGCCCGGCGCAATTGATTTGAGAGCCTTGGAACTGACCAGCGGATCGGATTGAAATTTAGTTGGACGATCGCAGCCGCCACCAAACACGAACAGAACGACAAGGGTAAGCGACGACCCTTGATGGCTTTGATTGGCCGCCCGGATCATCGGGCGCCGGCGTCCCGGGGGGGACTGTCGGCTCGGCGGTATGTCGACGGAGGGGCGGATGAAGCTTCTGGATTTTGTCGTTCGAGATGCCGTCATTGTTGATCTGAAAGCCACCGGTAAGGAGGAGGCGATTCGCGAGATGGTCGCGAGCCTCCGGGATGCCGGCGCCTTGGCCGCCAACGACTTTGAGAGTGTGATTCGGGCAATCCTGGGACGTGAAGAACTCGGCTCGACGGGTATCGGGCAGGGCGTGGCCGTCCCTCACACGCGCCATCCCACCTTGAATCGGCTGATCGGCGCGGTCGCCATCTCGCACCACGGGGTGGATTTCGCCGCGTTGGACGGCGAGCCGGTCGATATCTTCTTCCTGTTGGTTTCGCCGCAGAATCAACCGGGCGACCATCTCCGCGCCCTGGAGAACATCTCCCGACATCTGAAGGATGAAGGGTTCGTCAAGTTTTTACGCCAATCCAAAACCCGTGAAGCCGTGATCGAAGTTCTCGAGGATTCCGAACAGCAATCCGCCTGATTTTCGCGGAAAGCCTCGCGCCGCGGACCGAGTTGACCCTCATCCCGGCCTCTCCCGAGTTTTTCCGCTTCTCATACACACGACGACGCATTTGCGTGTTTGTTGAGAAATCTGCCAACGCCGGGATTCTCCGGGACCGTTGCGGAGTCGGATCGTTCGGAGATTTCGTTTCGGATCGGCCGCCGCGCTCCGGAACGTCAAAGCCGAAACTCTCAATCTCGTCTCCCAGGCAGGATTTCAATCGACCGAACGAGTGTTGCTCTCTTCCCGGAACCTAATCGACATCCTGCCCCCCGCGAGCGGCGGGGGAGTCCGTTAAGAAGACACCCGTACAAAAAATCCTCAAGACCGCCGGCCCGCCATTCCCCTTTCACGGATTTGACGCCCGATGGTCGATTGTCGTCGGCCTAGGCCGACCGAGCCGCCGATGAGTGAAGAACCCACAGTCGTGCGTCGCCAAGTGAAGATCACCAACGCACTCGGACTTCATCTGCGGCCGGCCGACAAGTTCGTCAAACTTGCCATGCAATTTCAGTCCGAGATCCGCGTTCATTACAATGGGAATGTTTTCAACGGGAAAAGCATCCTCGGCCTGACGACCCTGGCGGCCGAATGCGGCACTTGCCTCGAATTGGAGGCGAGCGGGGCGGATGCCGCCGAAGCGATCGAAGCCCTGACCGAATTGGTCCGCGCCCAATTTTATGAGGATGAGTATGGATCGGGCTCCGGCGAAATTCAAAGCGCGGGGCCGTTGCCATGAAGCTTCGCGATTGCAGTGTCCACGCGACCGACGTTGTTGACCGTCGGTCCTCGGCAAGCCCGCGAAAGAACCAGGTGGCCTGTAACACCCAGTGGAATTCCGGCATGCGGCCTGCGACCACATCTAAATCAGAATCGGTCCAGCCCCTGCGGAAGGATGTCCAGGCGAGCACCGGCCCCCTCTCGTCCGACTCCTCGATGGAAATCCTGAAGGGGATCGCGGTCAGTTCCGGCATTGCGATCGGCCCCGTCGTCGTCTTCGACCAGAAAGGTCTCAAGCTCCCCGCCCTTTCCAGCACCCCGTTCGACTCGGCCTTCGAGCTTGATCGGCTCGACCGATCGCTGGAGGCCGCCCGGATCGAGGCCAATCAGGCCGAGGCCGAGGCCAGGTCCCGGCTCGGTTCCCAGTATGCCGACATCCTGATGGCCCACGCCTCGATCATCTCCGACCCGGCACTCCGCCGAGAGTCGCGAGATCGCATCGAGCGACGGCAACTCTCCGCCGAACACGCCGTCAACGAAGTCCTCGAATCGTATATCGCCCGCCTCGAAAAACTGGCCGACCCGCACCTGGCGGCCCGTGCGGCCGATGTCCGGGATATTCGCGATCGGATCCTCTTCAAACTCTTCTCGGAAGAGCCCAGGCTCTCCGCCGTCGACCTGAAGGAACCGGCCTTGATCCTGGCCCACGACCTGGCCCCCAGCGAGGCGGCCCGGCTCGATCCGAAATCGGTCCCCGGCTTCGCGACCGAGGTCGGCGGCGGATCGAGCCACACGGCGATCGTGGCCGCGGCGCTTGAAATCCCCGCCGTCGTCGGGCTCGGGCGGTTCCTGGACCGGGCCCGCGGCTGCCGGATGGCGATCATCGACGGGGACGAGGGGCTCGTGATCCTCGACCCCGATCCCGCGACGCAGGAGCGCTACCGCAGGGCCGCCCGCGAGCGATCCGCGAGGTTCGAGGTCCTCGCCGGACAATCCGACCTCCCCGCGGTCACCCCGGACGGGACCCGGGTCGAATTGCTGGGCAACATCGAATTCTCGGCGGAAGTCGAGGCCTGCCTGTCGCGAGGCGCCACGGGGGTCGGCCTCTACCGGACCGAGTTCCTGTTCCTGAATGCGCAAACGCCCCCCACGGAAGACGAGCAATTCAGCGCCTATACGGCGGTCGTCGAGTCCATGAAGGGGCGTCCGGTGACGATCCGTACTCTCGACCTCGGCGCCGACAAGCTCGCCGCGTTCCGGGACGCCGGCTATCTCGAAGCCAATCCGGTCCTCGGACTGCGGAGCCTTCGCCTGTCGCTCCGGGAGCCCGATCTCTTCCGGACGCAGCTCTGGGCGATCCTCCGGGCCAGCGTCCGAGGCGACGTCCGCATCATGTTCCCTCTCGTATCGAATCTGACCGAGCTTCGCCAGGCGAAGGCCGAGCTTGACGACGTGATCGCCGAGCTGAAAGCCCAGGGAATTCCGATTCGAGAAAATCTCCCGGTCGGCATCATGGTCGAGGTCCCCGCGGCCGCGCTGATGGCCGATCATCTCGCAAAGGAGGTGGATTTCTTTTCCATTGGAACCAACGACCTGATTCAATATACATTGGCTGTCGACCGGACCAACGAAACCGTCGCCGAGCTCTACTCTGCCGCCGATCCTTCCGTGCTCCGCCTGATCACCCACGTGATTCGCGCGGCGAAGGAAAGAGGAATCGAGGTCAGCGTCTGTGGCACGATGGGCGGTGATCCGTTATACACCCTGCTCCTGCTGGGGCTGGGCATCCGCAATTTGAGCATGCCGCCGCATCAGCTGCCCGAGATCAAGCGAGTGATCCGGGGGATTCCGCTCGAGACCGCGCAACGGGTCGCCGAGGAGGCGCTCGCGCTGGATTCCCCTCAGGCGATCATCTCGCTCCTCCAGGAGACTCTGCGGACGGCGCTCCCGGATGCCACCCCAACGAAGGCTTCGACGGAGCCCTGTTGATCGACGGCCGCGTTTCGGTCCACGGCCGCGACTCCGGATTGATTCAGGAGAGGCAGCGGCCCTCGGGGCCTGAACGGAATCGCTTCAAAATACACTCGACGGGTGCTCGCCGGTTCCGATTCTGCACAGGCACAAGAGGATGCTTCAAGAATCGATGGACCGCCGAGCACAAACGAAACACCCAGTCATCTAGAGAAATCTCGCCGACTCCTCGGATCGATCGCTTCGGGTACCGCTCCTGGTCCGCGTTGTCGCCGGGCCCCTGGCGCGGGCGTTCGTTTGCGTCGATCCGTCCTGGCCGAGATGGCACGACGCAAGCCACGGCAGCACATGACGCAAGCCATCGCCCTCCCCCAGGTGCGACTCCGCTTCGCCAAGCGAGGCGACCTCCGCCTGGTCAGCCATCACGACATCATGCGATGCCTGGAACGGATGGTCCGCCGGGCGAAGATCCCGCTGGCGACCAGTCAGGGGTTCAATCCGCGCCCGAAAATCGTCTTCGCCCTGGCGCTCGGTCTCGGGATCGAAGCGTTGAGCGAAGTCGTCGATTTCGAGCTCACGACCCCGCTCGATGCCGAGGAAGTTCTCCACAGACTCTCGGCGACCTCCCCGCCCGGATTGGTCTGGCTTGAGGCAAGGAGCCTCTCGCCCGGCGAATCCCCCCCCCGCCCCCTGTCCGTTTCGTATCAGATGGACATCCCGGCCGAACGCAGGACGGGGGCCGCGAAGGCCCTCGCCAGGTTCCTGGAAAGCTCGAGTTGGCCCTACCAACGACGGCGCCCAGACCGGACCGTTTCGCTCGATCTGAGGCCTTTCCTCCTCGATGCCGCCCTGACGGATCAAGGGCAGCTCCGATTTCGCATCAAGGTGACTCCCGAAGGGACCGCCCGAGGCGAAGAATTCGTCGAGGTCCTCGGACTGAATGATTTGCTGGACAGCGGATCCGTGCTGGTCCGCTCCGGCATCGAGCTCGCTCCCTCCCCAGCACGATCGCAGACAAATCCACCCCGCCGGGGTGCTGAACCGCAGAATACCTCTTCCTCCGGGAATGAGGATCAATCGCCCGTGTCGATCCCAGTTGCGAACGCACAACCGCTCAATATGACCCGGATTGCCGCCGGTCCCGCGCGGGCCCTCGATGGGCTCGGCCAGGGCTTACCAGGCTCGCAGGGTCAAAGGACTGGGATCTAACCCGAGATCCAGCTTCGACACCGAACAACGCGAACCAGACCGTTGCAGAAAGAGATCGTATGAAGAAAGAAATGCTGATCAACGTGCTCCAGCCCGAGGAGTGCCGAATCGCCATCGTCGAAGACGGCGTCCTCGAGGAACTCTACGTTGAACGGACCAGCCACGAAAGTTATACAGGGAACATCTATAAGGGGAAGATCGTCAACATCGAACCCGCCATCCAGGCGGCGTTCGTCGACTTCTCCGTGGGCCGCAACGGGTTCCTGCACGTCTCCGACGTGGAGCCCCAGTATTACGAGCGGAACGGCGGCGACCCCGTCGACGACCTCGAACGCGCGCCGCGCGGCAACGAGCGAGAGCCACGTCGCGAACGTTCCTCGGAACGCACTCAGAAAGA
>CALKTZ010000396.1 GCA_937997355.1 uncultured Planctomycetales bacterium
CCCGCCGGTCTCGGAACGAGCCCGCGCGATCCATTCCTCGGGGATGCTCTTCGACGGGCATAACGACCTCCCGTACCGGCTCCGTTCAGTCGGCAATTTCTCGCTCGACAAGTTCGACCTTTCAAAGCGTCTGACGGCCGGGCAGACCGATATCCCTCGGCTCCGCGAGGGGGGGCTCAAGGCGCAGTTCTGGTCGGTCTTCATCGGCAGCGATCAGCCCAATCCGGCCCGGACGGTGACCGAACAAATCGTCCTCGTGAAGCGAATGGCGGCACGCTATCCGAACGATCTGGAAATGGCCTCCACCGCCGACGACGTCGAGCGAATCGTCGGCTCGGGCAAAATCGCCTCGCTGATCGGAATCGAAGGAGGAGTGGCGATCGAGAACAGCTTCGCCCAGCTCCGGGCCTTCTATACGCTCGGGGCGCGTTACATGACGCTCACCCACAACAGCACGCTCGACTGGGCTGACGCGGCCAACGACAAGCCGAAGCACGACGGACTCAACGCATTCGGCGAGCGCGTCGTCAAGGAGATGAACCGGCTCGGGATGCTCGTCGACATTTCGCACGTCTCGGCGGCCACCATGGCCGACGCGCTGCGGGTGAGCAAGGCCCCCATCATCGCGAGTCATTCCAGCGCCTACGCGGTTTGCCCCGTCCCGCGAAATGTCCCCGACGACATCCTGAAGGGCATCCAATCCAACGGCGGCGTGGTGATGGTCAACTTCTATACGGGGTTCGTCGTCCCCAAGGGGGCAGTGGAACGTCGCACGAAGTTTCAGGAATTGAAGGCCAAAATCCCGGACGCCGCCCTGCGGGAAGCGGAGGAAAAGAAGCTGCTCGCCGACGACCCCAAGGCATCGCGATCCCCTCGCGGGACCATCCAGGATGTCGCCGACCATATCGACCACATCGTCAAGGTCGCGGGGATCGACCATGTCGGGATCGGGTCGGATTACGACGGCATCACCTCCTGGCCCGTGGGTCTCGACGACGTTTCGGACTATCCCCGGCTCACCGACGAGCTATTGCATCGCGGCTACACGGAGACCGATCTTCATAAGATCCTGGGCAAGAATGCGCTCAGGGCGCTCCGACAG
>CALKTZ010000397.1 GCA_937997355.1 uncultured Planctomycetales bacterium
AGAAGGCCAGGATCACCGTGATTCACAACGGCATCAAGACGATCGACAATGCCGAAATCAGCCCGACTCCCGGCGGGCTCGATATCAAGGAAGGGGAAGACGGCCCGATCCTCCTCCAGGACCACGGAAATCCTGTCCAGTATCGGAACATCTGGATCAAGCCGATCGACTGAACCATCGGCGTCTCTTCATGACCTCGGCTGCTCGCTCTGGGCCTTTCCGAGAGATGCCCGGGGCGTGGCTTTCGATCCGATGTAACTCCTTCTGAGGAACTTCCACCATGCTCACCGCCGAGGGATGCGCCACGCGCCGCAAACGACTGCGGGATTCCCTTCCCGCCGCCTGCGACCTGATCCTCATCACCGAACCTCATCAGCTGATTTACTTCGCCAACTTCGTTCAGTCGCCGTTCGTCTTCCGATCCTGCGAGGCGACCGCCGTCCTGGCGATCCTCCCGGATCGCGCGATCCTCTTCGCCGACAATGTCCAGAAGGCATTTTCCGCCAGGGCTCATGTCGACGAGGTATCGACGGTTGAATGGTATAACGGCAAGGAATCCGCGCCTCACCGGCGCGCCAACTTGAATCGCCACGTCGCCGAGCGGCTCGCGACACTCAGCGCGAAGCGGATCGGTGTCGAGAAGTCGAGCGTCCCCTCGGAATTGATCGATGCGGCCCTGAACGGGAAGGCTCGATCGGCCGAAACGGTGGTCGACCTCGATTCGATCATCCGGAAGATGCGCCGATTCAAGGATCAAGATGAGATGGTCGTCATGAGGCGGTCGATGAAGGCCGGCGAGGCGGGGCTTGCCGCCGCGCTGGAACACGCCAGGCCCGGCATGACCGAGCTCGATGTCTATCTCCTGGTCCAGAATGCCGCCTTCCACGACCTGGGCGAACAGGCCATCGTTTACGGCGACTTCGCTTCGGGTCCCCGTTGCGAGACGGAACGGGGCGGGCCGCCGACCAATCGGGTGATCGAGCCCGGCGACCTCATGATCATCGACTACTCGGTGATCGTGGACGGCTATCGGGGGGATTTCACCAACACGTTCGTGATCGGCGGCGAGCCGACCCCCGGCCAGGTCGATCTCTACAAGGCTTGCATGGGCTCGATCGAAGCCGGCGAAAAGGCACTCGGGCCGAATGTCCCCTGCAAAGATGTCGATGCCGCACTCCGAGGATATCTCGCCAGGCTCAACCTCGACCAATATTACCCGTCGCATGGTGGCCACGGCCTGGGACTCGGGCATCCCGATCCGCCCTATATCGTCACTCGCAGCAACGAAACGCTCCTTCCGGGCGACGTGGTGGCCCTGGAGCCCGGATTATACATCCAGGGGGTTGGGGGGATGCGGTTCGAGCGGAACTATCTGATCACCGAGTCGGGTTATGAGACCTTGAGCCACCACCGGCTCACCCTCACCAAATAACCCGCAAAAGAGAAACCCCCTCCTGTTTCTCGCGCAGGGAGGGGGTACCCGACGGTCGGCTCGACGGCTTTTCTCAGCCAATCACACGCCTGCCGCGGCCTTGAGCGCCGCGAGGGCCGGCTCGTAATTCGGCTCCTGGGCGATTTCGGGGACGATCTCGGCATAGGTGATCTTGTTCGAAGGGTCGACCACGAACACGGCGCGAGCCAGGAGCGGGATCGGCAACCCCTGGATCAAGACGCCGTAATTCTTGCCGAAGCTCTGGTCATGCACGTCGGAGAGGTTCTTGACGTTCTCGATCTTCGCGTCGGTGCAATACCGGGCCTGGGCGAACGGCAGATCGAGGCTCACGGTATAGGCCGCGATCTTATCGCCCAGGGATTGGAGCTCCTGCGCGAACCGTCGGGTCTGGATGTTGCAAACCGGCGTGTCGAGCGAGGGGACAACGTTGAAGAGCCTCGGCTTGCCGGCGGTCGCTTCGAGGTTGAGGACGGCGAGCCCGGCTCCCACGCAGGTGAAATCGGGGGCGGCGTCCCCCGCCTTGAGCTTCGGCCCGACCAGCTCGATCGGATTCCCCTTGAACGTCACTTCCCCTTTTCGCGTTTCAGACATGGCTGCGTTTCCTTTAAAGCCAAAAGCGTGATGGACCAGGCGATTCTTGATCCCGTCTCGGATGAATTCCCACAAAGAGACTCAGCGTAGCGGCTGGCCAACCTCGGCCGCAAGTCGGTTGAGCCTCCGCGTTCGCCCCGACCTGAGCGATCGCGTGCGCGGGCTTCCCGCCGATCGCCGATGCTCGATAAAATGCATAACAATCGAGCTTGTTTGATCGGCCTCGACTCCCTGGACCCGGATAGCTCCATGATCGGAACTCGCGGCACGCCCCGCTCCCCTTACCATTTCGATGTGATCGTCATCGGCGCCGGGCATGCCGGTATCGAAGCGGCCCTGGCCTCATCCCGGATGGGCCTGCGCACCGCGCTCCTGACGATCAACTGCGATGCCGTGGGCCAGATGAGTTGCAACCCTGCCATCGGAGGGGTTGCCAAGGGGCAGATCGTCCGCGAGATCGATGCTCTCGGCGGCGAGATGGGGCGGATCACCGACGCCTCGGCGATCCAGTTCCGCCTGCTCAACCGAGGCAAGGGGCCGGCCATGCACAGCCCCCGCGCCCAGTGCGACAAGAAGGCTTATCAGTTCCTCGCCAAGCTCACGGTCGAGCGTCAGGAGAACCTCTCGCTCCGGCAGGAGATGGTCGAGTCGATCGTCGTCGAGGGGCATCGTGTCAACGGCGTCGAATGCCGGGGAGGAATTCGATACCGGGCGAATGCCGTGATCGTCACGACCGGGACGTTTCTCCAGGGCTTGATGCATACAGGAGAGCGGCCGATCGGGCGATGCCGCCGCCAATCATCTTTCCGGGTGCCTCGCCGCATTGGGCTTCGAGTTGAAGCGGTTCAAGACCGGCACCCCTCCGAGGCTCAACGGCCGCACGATCGATTTTTCGAAAGTCGAGCCTCAACCCGGCGACTCCGTCCCGGTCCCCTTCTCCTTCCTCACCGATCGAATCGAGCAGCCGCAGCTCGATTGCCAGATCACCTACACGAACCGCGCGGTCCACGACCTGATCCGTGCCAATCTTCATCGGGCGCCGATGTACTCGGGCCAGATCCAGGGGACAGGCCCGCGCTATTGCCCCTCCATCGAGGACAAGATCGTCCGCTTCGCGGATCGCGAAAGCCATCAAATCTTCCTGGAGCCCGAGGGGCGAAACACGCTCGAATACTATTGCAACGGCATCTCGACGAGCCTCCCGCGCGACGTCCAGGATGCGATCATCCCGCTGATCCCCGGCCTCGAAAATGCGGAGATCATGCGATACGGCTACGCCGTCGAATACGACTACGCCCCGCCGACGCAACTCCACCCTTCGCTCGAGACCAAGCAAGTTGGCGGACTCTTCTTCGCCGGTCAGATCAACGGCACGACCGGCTATGAAGAAGCCGCGGCCCAGGGCCTGATCGCGGGCATCAATGCCTCTCTCTCGGTTCGAGGAGAGCCCCCATTCGTCATCGACCGTTCGCAGGCTTACATCGGAGTCCTGATCGACGACCTCGTCACCCGGGGGGTCGACGAGCCTTACAGAATGTTCACGAGCCGCGCCGAATATCGCCTCATGCTCCGGCACGATAACGCCGACCTCCGCTTGACCGAATCGGGACGACGGCTCGGCCTGGTCGACGATGTCCGCTGGGTACGCTTCGAAGCCCATCGCGATGGGATCGATGCCCTCCGCCAACGCCTCAACTCGACCCGAGTCGACGGCGATCTGCTGTATCAAATCCTGAGACGTCCGGAATCGACCTGGGAGCATCTCCTGGCTCAATCCCCCGAACTCGCCCTCGAAGGCTATTCCGCTCTCGTCAAGGAGCAGGTCCTCATCGAGGCCAAATACACGGGCTACATCGATCGTCAGCGCGCCCAGATCGAACGATTTCAGAGATTGGAAAACAAGCCCCTCCCCAGCAATCTCAACTACCGCGCGATCCCCCAACTTCGTGCCGAGGCTCGCGAAAAGCTGGAACAGATTCAACCGCGATCGCTCGGTCAAGCGGGTCGAATCAGCGGCATCAGCCCGGCCGATATCGCGACCTTGCTGATCCATCTCAAAGGTTCATCGGCCCATTGACAATTTCAGGACGAACACCGAAGCTTCCTGGCGCCATTACCCAATTCTGCACGCCTACCGCGATTGACGCACCTATCCAGGGCATTTCATTATTCCCGAACCCATTGAAATCACTCAACCTGCGATATCGCCGATCGTCGCGACCTCCTCCTTGAACTCTTCAAAACCCGTCACCAACCCGATTGACAACGATCAAAATCCCCTTCCTCTCTAAAACAACAGGACTTCCTATTTTTTGACATGAAGCGAGCTACGATCTATTGGATTGACAAGATTAGTAGAAGGATTACAATTGGGCGGTTTGGCAAAGCTGGCAACTTCTGATGAATTCGTAGATTCTAGCGACTTCTTCCAAATCAAAGGACTGAGGTTGTTTTCTAGGATCGGGCCGCTGAGTCGATCTCGGTGGGTTTCGCGTGGCGAGAACGTTGGGTAAGGAGGCTGAACTG
>CALKTZ010000398.1 GCA_937997355.1 uncultured Planctomycetales bacterium
CTTGTTCGACGATCCGTCCCTTTTCTGACGGATCTTCTGTTCCCAGGGATCGGTCGGGACGCGGAGCAGGAAGAACATCATCGTGAGCAGGAGCGCGAGGTTATCCCCCAGGCTCGCGAGATCGCGGAAGGGGGTGAGTGCACCATGAATTCCCTGCTCCACGCACAATTCGCGAAGGCCGCGAAATCGGAAGAGGACGCTCAGGTCTTCTTTCCCTTGCGTCGCCCGGTAGGAGAGGGCCTGCCAGACGGACCAGGAGAAGACCGTGAAGCCGAGGAGCGTGCCGCAGAGACGCGAGGCCCGCCGCAACCGGACGATCGACCGGGCCAGGAGGCGCGCAAGGCCGGGGAGATCCACCAACTGGCCGAACGCGCGGCGCGGTCCCTGGACCATGATGGACAGGAGGAGGAGCGTCCCCAGGGCCCCGAGGAACATCCAGAACGGATGGAAGCTCGGCTCCAGATCGGGCGACGAGAGGGTCATCGTCCCGTACCATCGCCTGGGGACGAGGGTCGTCAATCCGCCCGAATTGACCGGTGCGGAACCGGGATCTGGAACAGCCTGCGCCCAGATGAGCGGGGGGATCAGCGGTCCCATTCCGGGCAGTTCCTTCCGAATACGGCCGACCGAGTTGAACCCAAAGGTCCGACGATTGTACCCGGCCGGTCGATCCGAGGCCAGATCGTACACAACCGGGTTCTGGATCGAGGATCCTTCATGGCCGGAATTTACTTCGGAATGGGAGTGGGGAGGGCCTTTATCAACTCGATCAGCGTCGTTTCGAGATCCCGGACTCGCTTTTTCAGGGCCGATAGCTCGGCTTGATCGGTGCTTGGTGATCCCCCATTTTCGAGGTCGATTTCGGCCTCCAATCGCTGCCGGACCACCTGATCGAGTTCGAGCTGCGTCATCAGACCGGCTTTCACCTGGGCTCGGATATGTTCCTCGATTTCCTTGAGTCGCTTAACCAGTTGCTTCAAGGAGGCTTCGCGTTCCGCCGGAGATCGGGCGACTTTCTGCTCGGCCCGTGCCAGGACTTCGCAGGCTGATACGTACGCGTCGATCGACGTTTGCCCTTGTTTCAACATGTTTTCCTGCGTCTCGAAAATCCGCTTCGCCGTCGTCAGATACTCCGCAAAGAGTTTTGAATTTGCCAGGCGGACGTTCCCCGGCTGTTCTTGAGGTCGCCCCGATGGGTCGATCGGGACTTGCGCCGGCTGTTCTTGAGGTCGCCTCGGCGGGTCGATCGGTGATGGTTCGAACGGGTCGGCTTGAGGAAGAGTTGCAAGGTTGGCCCTAGGAGCCACGGGGGGAGGTAAGACAATCGGAGAAGCTTGATTCCGCCGTGTAGGAGCCGACGCACGCTTTTCAAGCCGCCGCAATTCCAATTCGAGTTGGAGGCGGCGGAGGTTGATCTCGCTCACATCCCCGGCCGCGATCTTTCCTTCTCCCAGCTTGGCCTTGGCTTCTTCAAGTATCTTTTCGACTCGCTAGACGCTGCGTCGTTGTGCCTCGATTTCTTCATGAGAGAGTTTGGAGGCGGCCTTCTCGGCTTCGCCGAGTTGGGTGCTGGCATCGAGCAAACGGTCGACGGTGAGCCGCCCTTCGTCGTAGAAGGCTTTCTGGGTCTTGTAACGTTCCGAAGCCTTTTGAACCAATTCACGGTAAGCCGGATCGTGATTCCTGATCTCGTCCAACTCCCCTTGGAGCTGTTGAACTCGCTGCTCGGCCTCCGCATGGAAGGCGGGTTCGTCCCCCCGGATCTGGGTCAACTCCAGTTTGACCTGCTGGAGATGCTGCTCGGCCTCCGCGACATCGGCTGGCGTTCCCTTGCCGACCTGCAGCTCGGCCTTTTCGCGGGACACGATCGCCTCGACCCGAGCGAGATAGCGTAACTGCGCCTCTTCAAGTTCCACGGGATCTCCGGCAAGTGCCTTCTCGGCCTGTGCCAGAGCGGCGCAAGCCGCGAGGAAGCGATCGGTGGTGATCCGACCCTCCTCGTATTCGACTTTCTGGATCTCGTACCGCTTCTTCGCGGCTTCGAGGATCGCCTTCCACCGCTTCGAATCCTCGTCGGTGTCGGGACGGCCCGGCTCGGCCGCCTTGTCGCCCGATTCGGCCTTTCCGGTCGAAGAGGCATCCGGCTTCGTCGGGGCGCTTGCCGGTCCGTTCTTCGATCCGGTCACCTGGCCGTACATGGTCTCGGCCCCCAGGGCCAGGACACCGACGGGGACAACAACCAGCGCAACGGCCGTCATTTTTTCGAGCAACATGGCCTGGAGAACTCCCTTGGCGAGCGAAAGGACTGCGAACGAAGCCGCACCGGCACCCGCGATTGGCGGACGATGGGCGACGAACCGCGCCGCGGCCTCGACGGTGGCGTTCACGAAATTCGAGGGGAGGGACGGAATCGAGACGAACTGGATCAGCCGCGACGACGCGGCCTCAACCTGATGGCCCGGGCCGAGATTGATCCAGGCCCCCAGGGCTCCCGCGCCCGAGCCGGTTATTCCCCGGCGGCTCAGGCGATGTCGCAAACGATCGCGGGCGCGCGCCATCCGACTCCGGACGGTGCCGACCGGCCATCCCAGGCGTTCGGCGGCCTCGTCGTGGGTCAGGCCCTCGAAGTAGCAGAGCACGACAGGTTCGCGAAGCTTCGGTTCCAGCCGATCAAGCTCTTCCTGAAGGATCTCCGTGAAATCGTCGAATGACTCGCCCTGGTGTTCCTTGCTGGCCTGATGAGCGCCGGAAAGCAACCAACCCCGACGTTCCCCCCGGCCCTGGAGAATTGCTTCGCGGTTCTTTCGGCACCGCTGACGCTTCGAGACCCGGACCGCGATGCGATAGAGCCAACCGGCCAGGGAATCACGGCTACGAATCGCCCAGGCCCGGCGGGCCAGGATGAGGAACACCGCCTGGCAGGCATCCTGCGCATCGTGCTCGTCCCGCAAAATCCCCCGACAGACGCGTAGGACCATCGGGCCGTGGCGCGTCACCAGGGCTTCAAAGGCCAGATGGGCGCTCCTGCCGGGCTCATTCACGAACCGATCGACGAGATGGGCGTCGGTGAGCCCCGTGCAGGTCCCCGACTCGAAAATCGCCTGGAGATTTCGGTGCAACGTCGATGAATGGCCAACGCCCATGGAAAACTCCCGTCGCGAAGGATTTACCCAGAGAGAGTCTCCAACCAGGACAACCAATCTCAGTTTTTTCACGACCGAATCAAATTCTTCGTAGTGCGTTCCCTCGAAACGCCCGCCCGAACGATGGACGCTCTCTCCTCGATCCTCTCATTACAACCGTTTTCAACAAGCTTCGATACGGTCGAGGATTTGGAGCGTTATCCGCGTTCCGGCATGGGGCGCGAACGGCCGCGTCGCAGCGGCATCGAGCAACTCACGCCCGAGCCTGGGCGGGAAGGGGGGATGGGAGGACTTCGAGGGAGGGTCGAGAGAAGAGCGAGTGCGTACCCGATTTTTCACCGGGCACGCACGGAGTTGGAGGGGCTTGAAGTGTGATCGTCGATCAGAAGGCGTCGGCGGAGATCACCTCGCCGCCGGCCTTGGTGCCGAGGGCCCACCAGGTGGGGAGGCTGACCGTGGACTTGACGAACTGGACGTGGCCGTCGCCGAAGCAAACGTTCACGCCGCCGGGGTGGCGGCTCCCGGCCGTCCAGGCCCCGCTCAGCAGGTGGCCGCCGGTGCCGTCGATGCACGACCAGGTGTTGGGCGCCATCACGTGATTGTACATGGTGCCGTAGGGCATGATGGCGATCCACCAGTAGCCGCCGACGGGGCCGGACGGCCCCCAGCCGCGATCGGCCGGGGCGGTGCCGGCGGGGCTGTTCTTCAAGAGCGCCAGGGGGCCGCCGCTGGAATAGCAGAGGGACTGATAATAAGCCTGGGGAGTCTGGCCGGGCTGCCTGGCCCCGGTCTGGGTGGGATCGAGCGAGGGATCGAGCAGCGACAGCGTGGCATCGTTCGGATTGACCGCGTTGTTGCCGGGATAGGTCGGCGTCTGGATCGTGACCGAGGTCGCGCTGGGATTCAGCGCGTCGAGCTGGGAATTGTTGGACGTCCCGATCCCCTTGACCCGCTCGCTGAATGCGGCCGTATTGCTCAGCCCGTCGGTGACCCCGGAGATGGTGACGACCGGTTCATCGGCGCCATAGCCCGTGTCGACAGGACCGCCGATGTGGCCGAAGAGGCCGTCCGGCGTGGCCAGGCCGTTGCCGGACGGGTTGGCGCCGAAGCTGGCGGCGTAGCTGACCGTGCCGAAGCCGGTCGTCAGCCGATCGATGTCGGTCGGGCAGTTCAGCACGTTGATCTTCAGATACTGGACCGTCGAATTCTCCGGGCTGGGTTTCGATGCCGCGCGACCCGTGTTCGAGAAATTGATGCTGTTGTAAACGTTCGATTGCTCGAATTGGTTCAGCATGTAGGCGAACGCGCCGAAGTCGTTGTTGCCGTAACCACCGTGCCCCGGAGGAAACGAGCCGACGGCCGACTCGTAGTTGTGCATCGCCAGGCCGATCTGCTTGAGATTGTTGACGCACTGCATCCGCCTCGCGGCCTCGCGGGCGGCCTGCACGGCGGGAAGCAGCAGGGCAATCAGGACGGCGATGATCGCGATGACGACGAGAAGCTCGATCAGCGTGAACCCCGGCCGAAGCTTCGCGGCAACTCGACGATTGACGAAACGTTGGATCGACATTGAGCAAGAGCCCTTCAAACTCATGGACGCGCGCAACCAACATTCGCCCGGTTGCGACCGTCTATGCACGACAAAAAGAAGAACGAATCAAGACTGGCGGAATGGTTGTGTTGGAAGGAGTTCATGCCTCCGCCGATTCGCCATTTGCGCGCAAGCTTCCCGACGATCCCCTTGTACAATGGATCGGGCACGAACGACCGGGAAACTCGCGGATCAATGAAGAAAAAAACGGCGGAAACAGCAACCGCTGCGTCGAGGGAGAGAAACCGTAATCGCTCGTGATTGAGGATCACCGATGCAAGGTCTTCACCTTCCGGCATCAGATTTTACCTATCCGAGATGAGGTTTCAAGTCCTTAATAGTTCGGAAAATCCATGCCGCGACGCGCGGGACTCTACAATTCCACACAATCGTTGCACGCCCACTCTATAATGGAATGCGTCAAAGGCTCATCGGTCGGGCTTACTTTATTCGGCATCGATCCACAAAATCTTTCTTCCTCACGACGGCATGGTTTGGTGATTTTATCCTTGGAGACGTCGATATGAGTCGGCGAAGGGGTGAAGATGAGCGCGTCCTCTGAGCGTCCGATCGTGGCCCTGACCATGGGGGATGTCGCGGGGATAGGACCCGAGGTGATCGCCAAGGGATGGGGCGATCCTCGCCTCCACAAC
>CALKTZ010000399.1 GCA_937997355.1 uncultured Planctomycetales bacterium
AGGAATGCCAGTTGCACCCCCACGAACTCCCGGTAGTCGAGCGAATACGAGGCGTCGTTCAAGACTCTCGATAATAACGCGGCCCCTTCCGAGGGTTCGAGCGCCACGGCCGCCGCCATGGACTCATGACGCCCCACCAGGTCGGTGCCGAACGCCCGGGCCTTGAGTTCCGGGAGGAGTTCGCGAAGCTGGAAATCCTTCGCGGCGGCGACCCCCTGGTTGACCTCTCCCGGATTCTTCGACTTCATCAGGTTGGCCGACAACTCGATGGCCCGCTTGCGGACCGACTCCGCCAGCTTCCCCCCGCGTTCCTGGGTCCCCTGCTGCACGGCCCGGAGCAGGCCGAGCCGTTCGGAATCGCCGATCTTCAGCGACTCGACATATTCGCCGAGCCCACGGGTCGTTTCGGGATCGCCGTAACGGGCGATGTGGTGGATGTAGCGGACCTGGTTGCCGTGATCCTCGGCGACCTGCTTCAGGTGACGGAGCAAATACGCCGCCGCCTCGGCGGTATGAACACCCGGCGTGACGTCGGCGAGGTCGCGTCGATCCCGCTCGCTCAGGGAGAGATTTTCCAGGTTCCGCCAGGCGTCGTCGGTCAGCAGTTGATCGCGGAGGGCGATCCGGAGCGAGTGGGTCAGGTGCGTGTCCTTGACCGGGGCCGCCTGGCGGGCCATCAGCAGCGGCCGGACGTTCGATGCCGACGGATGCGCGGCCAGGGTCTCCCCGGCCGCCTGACGCACGAACGGATCGGCATCGCTGAGGGCCACCACGAGCAGATCATGGTGCTTCTCGGAGAGGGCGGGCCGGTCGAGCAGGGTCTTGGCCGCGTGGATTCGAAGTTCGCGATGGGGGTCATGCGCGGCGGCTTCGAGCGTCTCGTCATCGAGCTTCCCGGTTCGCGACAGGACCCAGAGGCCATGAACACGCTGATGAGCCGGCGTCGACGACTTCATGATCTCCCGGATCGCCGCGATCCCGGCATCTCCGCCCCGCTCGACGAGCTGATTGGTGGCCACGGTTCGGACCGCCAGGTTGGGCATGGCGAGGTCGGCGACGAGCTCCGCGATGGTCGATTTGGTCCGATCGACCTTCGAGGGTTCGGGCGCGGGCTTCCCGCCGGTTCCCTTGTAAACGATCCGCCAGATTCGGCCCCGCTCGCGGTCGCGGCCGGGGTGGGTCAGCGGCACTTCATAATGGCCGATGATCCGGTTGTAGAAGTCGGCGACGTAGAGGGCGCCATCCGGCCCCAGCTCGATATCGACGGGGCGGAACCAGTTATCCTCGCTCCAGACGAAGTGAGGCTGCGCCTCGGCCCAGGGAGAAGCCCCGGTCCACTTCAATCGGTCGTGATTGATCTTGTTCGTGACCACGTTGCCGATGAAGGTCGTGCCGCGATAGGCTTCGGGAAACTGGTCGGCCGCGTAATAGGAGATTCCGCAGATGGCAGTCGAGCCGTGGTCGTCGGTCGTCATCTCGGGGCCGTAGCCGAGGCCGTCGTGAGGCTTGCCGAAGCTCGGATACCAGGCCCCCCGGAGGAGGTGGTAGAGCGGCTGGCTGTGGCAATCACACGAGTAGAGGTTGCCGAGGGGATCGAACGCCAGGCCGAACGGATTCACTTGCCCGTGGGTGAAGTATTCGGCGTGGGAGCCGTCGGGGCGCATCCGGTAGGTGTTCCCGGAATTCATCTGGATCGCCTTCTTGTCGGCCCCCTGCACGGTCGAATCGTTGGAGAAGCCGTGGCAGGCATAGATCCAGCCGTCGAACCCCCACGAGAACGCGTTGGTCATGCCGTGGGTATCGCGCGAGCCGAAGATGCCGTAGAGGGGCTTCTTCTCGTCGGCCTTGCCGTCGCCGTCGGTGTCGGTCATCAGGAAGATGTTGGGGATGCTATGGACGAGGGCGGCGTTTGCCGAGGTCATCGGCAAGAGTCCGATGGGGATGTTCAGGCCGTCGGCGAAGGTCGTGATCGAGCGGGCCTTGCCGTCGGGGCCTAAGTCCGAAAGGATCTTCACGGTGTCTTTCGGCTTCGTCCCTTCCTTCGCCGGGTAGGGATACTCGACCGTATCCGTCACCCAGAGGCGTCCCCTGTCGTCGAAGGCGATATTGAGCGGCTTATGGATCTCGGGCTCGGCCGCGACAAGCTGGATCTCGAATCCCTCCGGAACATGGAGTGCCTTCCGTTCTTCGTCCGGGGTTCGCGGCGGAAATGACGAAACGTCTTCCACCGGCGCGGGTTTCTGCGCCCGGACCCAGACCGGCGGCGTCGCCAGGGCTAGCAACACCGCCAATCCACCCAATCTCATTGCTCGCATACCGACTCTCCCTGAACCCCAAACTCTCAATCGCAAAACGAATTCCCTCTATTTTGGCGAGAGTCCCCCCGAGAAACAATCAGAAGGCGTGTGCCAACTTGCAGCGGAAACCTTTGCGGGGCCGG
>CALKTZ010000400.1 GCA_937997355.1 uncultured Planctomycetales bacterium
TCCAGGGCGCTCTCCAGCAACTCCCGGCGATTGACGGGCTGCACGTAATTCGCTTCGACCTTCTCGACGGCGTCGACGAAGAGTCTGTAAAGCTCCAGCATCTGATCTTTCGGCTTGGCCCCCATGGTGGCCTGCCAGCAAAAGATCGAGAGCGAGCCCACCAATCCCAGAGCCAGCAAGTTCCGTCTCGACTTCGACATCGACGAGCTCTCCTCAAAGGCGCGTGATCAATCCATTTCAAGTCTAGTCAACGTTTCTCGATTGTGGCAAGCATTCCGACGCGATCGGCACCGCCATTCGATCCGGCCTCGAAGGCGTTGCGGAGAAATCTC
Organism: uncultured Planctomycetales bacterium; assembly: GCA_937997355.1. Classification (GTDB taxonomy): domain Bacteria; phylum Planctomycetota; class Planctomycetia; order Isosphaerales; family Isosphaeraceae; genus CALKTZ01. The sequence goes on from CALKTZ010000400.1 coordinate 333, forward strand.
CGAATATTTTCAGGCCGAAGCCGCCTGCTCCCGAACGAGGGATTGGAGGGCCTGTTCCAGGGCGTCGAGCCCCACGATCGGCTGACGGCAGGTGAACCGCTCGCAGATGTAGGTCGTCACCTTGGTCCCCCGGCTCGGCCGATCTGCCAGCAAGGGCACCGCCGACCGGAGCGAATCGGGGGCATCCCGCCGACCCGGCGCGACGACCTTGTTGGGGAGGAATCGGGCATATACCGTCTCGATGGCCCAGCCCAGCTCGTCTTCTGCCTGGCCGCCGATCAGCGCGATCTCGCGAGGGACGGCCAGCTCGAAATCGAGGGCGATCAGGTGCTGCCCCGCGGCGGAGGGGGCCTGGGCCATCACCACGCGCACCGAGTCGAGCGCCTGACGGCCCGCCTGGGCGAAATCGTCCCGCCCCGTCAACGCCCCGAGCCGCAGCAGGGCCGTCGCCGCCGTGCCGGTCGCCGAGGGGGTCGCGTTGTCGTAGACGTCCTTCTGCCGGGCGATCAGCGCCTCGTGATCCTTGCCCGTATAGAAGAAGCCCCCTTCCTCGGGGTCGGCGAACTGGTCGAGCATCACCCCCGCGAGGTCGATCGCCGATTCGATCCAGCGCGCCTCGCCCGTCACCTCGAACAGGCGGGTCAGGCCGTCGATCAGGCAACTGTAGTCGTCGAGATAGCCGTTGAACTTCGCCCGGCCATCCTTGTAGGAGTGGAGGAGCCGCTTCCCATCCTCGGCCCTGAGATTCTCCAGCAGGAACGCGGACGCCTTCCGGGCGGCGTCGAGGTAGCGGCCGTCGTGCAAGACCCGCCCCCCTTCGGCCAGCGTCGCGATCATCAGGCCGTTCCAGGAAGTCAGGATCTTGGCGTCCTTGCCGGGGGGAATCCGCTTCTCCCGGGCTTCGAGGAGCTTCTTCCGATCCTCCGCGAGCTGTCGCCGGAGCGACTCCTCGTCCTGGCCGAGCTTCGCGGCCATCTCCCCGATCGTCCGGGGAAGGTTCAGGATCGAGTGCCCTTCCCAGTTCCCGGCCTCGGCCACGTCGTAGACCGAGCAGAAGGTTTCGCCCCGCTCTTTCCCCAGCATTTCGACGATCTCGGCCGGGGTCCAAACGTAGTACTTCCCTTCCACCCCTTCGCTGTCGGCGTCCTCGGTGGCGTGGAACGCCCCCCCCGGGTCGGTCATCCGGGTCAAAATGTAGTCGAGGGTGTCGCGCGCGGTCTGGGCGAAGTCGTCGCGCCCCGTCACCTGGTAGGCTTCCAGATAGACGCCCCCGAGCAGGGCGTTGTCGTAGAGCATCTTCTCGAAGTGGGGGACCAGCCAGCGCTCATCGGTCGAATAGCGGGCGAAGCCGCCGCCGAGATGGTCGTAAATCCCCCCTCGCGCCATCTTGTCGAGGGTGTGGGTCACCGCCTGGAACGACTGGATGTCGCCGGTCCGGGCATGATGCCGGAGCAGCAGCCTGAGGTCCATCGGGTGGAGGAACTTGGGGGCGTTGCCGATGCCGCCATGCACCCGGTCGAACGCGCGGTGGAGGTTCCGGGCCGCGTGATCGACCAGGTCGAGGGTCAAGGTCCCGCTCGTCTTCGGGACCGAGCCGAGCGCCCGGAGACGCTCGGTCATCTCGGCGGCCGAGGATTGAATCTCGGCCCGGCGCTCAACCCAGGCGCGATGGACACTCAGCAGGACCCGGGGGAAGCCGGGCATCCCTCGCGAATCCCTGGGGGGGAAATAGGTCCCGCCGAAGAAGGGTTCCAGGTTCGGCGTGAGGAAGACCGACATCGGCCACCCCCCATGGCCGGTCATGGCCTGGACCGCCGCCATGTAGATCTGGTCGAGGTCGGGCCGTTCCTCGCGATCGACCTTGATGTTGACGAAGTGCTCGTTCATCACGGCGGCGATTTCCGGATTCTCGAAGCTCTCCCGCTCCATGACGTGGCACCAGTGGCACGCCGAGT
>CALKTZ010000401.1 GCA_937997355.1 uncultured Planctomycetales bacterium
CCTCAGCCCCGACGCGGTCTTCGTCCATATGTCGACCAACAAGGTCTATGGCGACGCGCCCAACGAGATACCCCTGGTCGAACTGCCGACTCGCTGGGACTATGCCAACCCTGAAAACCATGACGGCATCGACGAGACGATGAGGATCGACCGATCCAAGCACTCCGTGTTCGGGGCGAGTAAGGTTGCAGCCGACGTGATGGTCCAGGAATACGGACGCTATTTCGGGATGAAGACGACCAGCCTCCGGTGCGGCTGCCTGACGGGCCCGAATCACTCCGGCGTCGAACTCCACGGCTTCCTCTCCTATCTGGTCAAGGTCCAGCTCTCCGGGGGCGTCTACCAGGTCTACGGGTACCGCGGCAAGCAGGTCCGAGACAATATTCACAGCGTCGACGTGGCCCGCGCCGTCGAGGCGATCTTCAATCGGCCTCGCCAGGGCGAGGTGTACAACCTCGGGGGAGGGAGGGCCAATTCGTGCTCGATCCTGGAAGCCTTCGATTTGGTCGAGAAGCTCACGGGTCGGAGGATGGCCTATGAATATCGGGATCAGGCACGGCAGGGCGACCACATCTGCTACATGAGCGATCTGAAGCGTTTCCAGGAGCATTACCCTGCCTGGTCGCTCTCGCGTAGCCTCGACGACATCCTCGCCGAGATCGTCGAAGGCTGGCTCGCTCGATTCGAAGCCGGGAGCTCGGAGGCGACCATCAATGTCCACTGAGCCTGAACTGATCTCGATCCTCTCCGCCCGCGAGCATTTCCGCGATTTCTATGGCCAGAAGCGGGATCCTATCTACCGGGATCGCCTACTCTGGAGGGCGCAGACTTTCCGCCACCTCGTCCATCTTCTCCCCGGGGAGAAGATCCTCGTGCTGGGTTGCGGCGACGGGGAGTTCCTGCGTCAACTCGTTCGCGTGACGCACGGCCGCAATCCGATCACCGCGGTGACCTTCGACGCCGCCTCGCGGCTCCCCGTCGAATCGTCGCCAATTGTCGAATACCTGTCACTCTCCGTCCTCCCCGGCGACCTGGAGGGACGCAGCTTCAGCTTCGTCGTCGCCATGGATTTGCTCGATCGCCGGAATTGTGCGTGGTTAATGCAGCAAGTGATGGGACTGCTCGCCCCCGGGGGGCAGGTCGTCCTCTACGAGTCGAACCCCTGGAATCCGATCTTGCGGGTCGCCCGGCGCATGGGGTGGATCCTCGGCCGCCGGGACTCTCGCCAGCTCCTCAATCGCCCCGAGCTCTACGAGCTGCTCTCTGAGATCGGCTTCATCAGGACATTTGCCGTCTATAATGATTTCGTCTACCGGCCGCTCACTCGTCCCCTCTCCTGGCTGCTGCGCAACCTCTCGATCCTGATGGAAAACGCGCCGGCCATCCGGACGCTCGCGGGGTCGATCCTCGTGCATGCCCAGAAGCCGCCACGCGTGATCGAGCGTCCTCGGGCCTCGCTGTTCGAGCACGAGTCGTTGAGAGGATCTGTCTCCGTGGTGGTCCCGTGTCACAATGAGGAGGCGAATGTCCGGACGCTGGTCGCCCGCCTCACCGACCTCTTCGGGGAATATCTCCGCGAGATCATCCTCGTGAACGACAACAGCCGAGACGGGACCAGCCGGGTGATCGCCGAACTCGCCGCGAACGATTCGAGGGTAAGGCAGATCGATCGAACGCCACCGAACGGCGTCGGCCGCGCGCTGGCCGACGGTTATCGGGCGGCGACCGGCGACTGGATCCTTTCGATGGACTGCGACTTCCAGCACCTCCTGCCCGCCGTGCGTGACTTGTTCGACGCCGCGGCGCA
>CALKTZ010000402.1 GCA_937997355.1 uncultured Planctomycetales bacterium
CCCGAGCAGAAGCTCGAGGTTGTTCGCCGGGAAACGCGTCGGGCGAAGACCCTCTTCCTCGGTGACGGGATCAACGACGCCCCGGCACTGACGGCCGCGACGGTCGGTGTCGCCCTCGGCCAGAACAGCGACATCACCGCAGAGGCTGCTGCCGCCGTGATCCTCGATAGCTCCCTTGAGAAGGTCGACGAACTGCTGCACATCGGCCGCAGGCTACGCTCGATCGCCCTTGGGAGCGCCGTGGGCGGCATGGCCTTGAGCCTGGTTGGGATGGCGATCGCCGCGGCGGGCTACTTGCCCCCGGTCGCGGGGGCCCTCGTTCAAGAAGCGATCGATCTCCTCGCCGTCTCCAACTCGCTGAGAATGGCGATCCGGCCGAGCGCGCTCACGGACTTCGCGAGCCCTTCGTCAAGCTCGTTCGGGAAGGCCCCTCCAGCGCCCCGGGAAATGCCCGGTGCGAGAATGGAGACGAATTGATCGCGATCCTTGCGGGAACGATCATGGACTGAATTCACACATCCGACCATTGGCCCCAACCGACAGTCGGATCCGGCATGCGGGCTTGTCGAGGAGGGTGATCCGCAATGAGAGCCATGGTTCTGGATGCCGTCGGTCCCGTTCGGGACAATCCAAGGCCGCTCCGCCTCGCGGAACTCCCCGACCCGGTCCCTCTCCGTGACGAGTTGCTCGTCCGGGTCAGCGCCTGCGGCGTCTGCCACACTGAGCTGGACGAGATCGAGGGGCGGATGCAGCCATCGCGCCTACCAATCGTCCTCGGCCATCAGATCGTCGGTCGAGTCGAGGCGAGAGGAGACGAGGCGCGGGCCTTCCGGGTCGGCGACCGGGTCGGGGTCGCCTGGATCTACTCGGTGTGCGGGAACTGCTCCTTCTGTCGGCGCGGTCAGGAGAACCTTTGCGACGACTTCCGGGCGACCGGTCGAGACGCCAATGGCGGCTACGCCGAACTTGCGACTGTTCCCGAGGCGTTTGCCTATCCCATCCCCGAGATATTTACCGATGCCGAGGCCGCCCCGCTCCTTTGCGCCGGCGCAATCGGTTACCGGTCGCTCCGGCTAACCGGACTGGAGGACGGCCAGAGCCTCGGCCTGGTCGGATTCGGTGCTTCCGCGCACCTCGTTCTCCAGTTAACCCGCCACCGGTATCCCCGGTCCCGCACCCACGTCTTCTCCCGCACCGAGGGCGAGCGGGCCTTCGCACGCGAGTTGGGAGCATCCTGGGCCGGGGACATCGACGACACCTCGCCTGAACCGTTGGATGCGATCATCGATACGACACCGGCTTGGACGCCGATTGTCGAGGCGCTCGGGAACCTCGCGCCCGGCGGGCGACTCGTGATCAATGCGATCCGCAAGGAGGATGTGGACAAGAACGCCTTGCTCAGGCTCGACTACCCTGCCCACCTATGGCAGGAGAAGGAAATTAAGAGCGTCGCCAACGTCGCGAGGCGGGACGTTGCGGAGTTCCTCCGGCTGGCCGCCGAGGTCCCGATCAAGCCCGAGGTTCAGGAGTACCCGCTGGAGGAAGCCAACCACGCGCTGCTCGAGTTGAAGCAGAAAATCATCCGGGGGGCGAAAGTCCTCAGGATCACCAGGACGATTTGATGGCTTCGGGCTAGACGTTCGACGAACTTCGACGCCGAACACAACCACGCGTACGCTCGCGAGCGTCTGGGCGTCCGCTCGACGGTCATCCCGCTGAGCCTCCGGAGTACCGGCCGGAAGTGGCCGAGGATCCGCTACCGTCGGCAAATGCTCAAGCGATTCCAGCGCAAGCCCCGTGCATCGCGTCACCGACGGGACCACGCCAACGCTGGCAGGTCGAGAGCGGGTTCTCGCGGAACAAGCGACTTCTCGGATCGGCCTTGAGGGCGCGACGCTGGCCGGACCAGAAGCGTGAGATCCTATTGCAGATGCTGACCCACAACCTCATGCTCCTCGCCGCGTAGGTTTTCGACAAAGCAACAATAGCTTTGATCGACATTGCCCTCCCATGGGGCAACGTCTACCGCCATGCGAGGCTCATAAGTGCAGAAGGTTTTGCAGAATCCTGCCTTCTGCTGTCCGAGCGATTTGACGTAAATCGTTAATACCGAAGGTGGGACTTGAACCCACACCCTGTTGCCAGGACCGGATTTTGAGTCCGGCGCGTCTGCCATTCCGCCACTTCGGCCACACTCCTGGAGAGATCGTCTCAGGACGTTCGACCTCCGAGAGCCTCTCTCCAACCATCTAAAACTCTAGCAAGTTTGAGGCGGCATTTCCAGTGAAAGTGCCGCGCGTTCGCAATTCCGACTTCAGGTCCATTCGACGGTATGG